>JABFSD010000957.1 GCA_013140935.1 Acidobacteriota bacterium | reverse complement strand
AAGAACTGCGAATCGCCGACCAGCAGAATCGCGTTCTTCGGCGGCGGCGTGATTTTGTCGGCGGTTTCATAGGTTTGCACTTGTTTCTCGAAACGGTTCGCGGGAGCTTGTGCATTGACAGCCTTCTCCAGCAGCAACAGCGCAAACATCGCCAACCAACGGGAGCTTTTCGGTATTCTCATACTGGTTATTTCTTTAAGACCGAAAGATATTCTGCCCACGGCCCAACAGCGTCGGTGTACTGTTTCGCCATGGTGCGCGTGATCTGGCTCAAATGACTGAGATCGTGCGTTACCCAAGTAGCGAGCAACTGTTCCAACCGTACAGAGCCAAACGCCGGATGCGTGCCGCCCTGCTGCAAATCTTCAGCGGTTAGATTCAATGCAACGAGCGCGGCGAGGTTTTGCGTGCGCAGTTCGGCGAAGATTACCAGCAACTCTGCCAACGTCTTCCCTTGGCTTTCCTCAAATTGTGCGAAGCGGTCGAACGGCGGAAAGGCTTCGTCTTCGCCAGATTGCAAAATGATCTTGAGGCGCGGCATCCAATCGGTGCGCTCGCCATGAATGAGATGACCGACCACATCATACGGCGACCACGTTTGCTCACCTTCGTTATTTGAAGTCCATTCTGACGAAAGGCCGTTGAGCAATGCGTTTAGCACCAACGGCGTCCGCGACAAAATTTCTATGGCCTGATCAAGTTTGAACTGCATCAATACTTCCTCATTGACGATTGGAGTTGTCCATGTCCGAAACAATCAGCCAACGTCCATCTTTTCCCTTACGCAACGTGAGCGTGAATTTGCCGTCAGATGCCAAGCAAATCGAGCATGCGTTGGTGGTCGGCATTGGTCGCGGCTTGTTGCGCAGCCTGCGCCGCTTGTTGTTCGGGCATGAGTTGGCGTTGTTGCCGTTGGGCGAAAAGCGCGATGGCTGCCAATGCTGACAGCGACAATACGGTGAACATTGAACGTCAAAAACGATGCATAGGTGATCTCCTTGAAAATAGTGTCAGAGGTTGTCTGAAAATTGAAATTCCATTGCTGATGCTGGCTGAACTTGTTATTCATCCCAATCAGGTAAAGCTGCCTGCAATTCGGAAACAGTTGAGTTCGCCATCAGGCTCTCAATCACCATAGGTAATGGTTCAGGGAAAATTTCGTCGTAGGTTTTCTCGCCCGGCAAGTTCGTAACAAATGCCAGAGTGACCTTCGGCGGGTCGAAGCTCGTGGCAATCCCTTCGCGATTGCCGCGCGGATCAACTGCATACCAGCCGAATTCCTCCAGATAGACGTAGTTGAATCCGTGCAGGCAGAACTGGCTCGCGCCATCGTCGAGCGCAATACGTTGATAGCCGAATCCTGCCGGAATCGCATTCGCCCGCAGCAGCGCTGCCAGCAAGTGCGTCTTCGCATAACAAATTCCGGTGCGTTCGCGTAAAACTGCGGTAGCAGCACAAGTAACTATTTCAGCGTCTGCGTCGAAGCTGTGAGTGATATTGTCACGCACCCATTCAAAGCATCGCTTCGCGGTTTCAGTTGAGTTACCGCGAACCGCCAGAGACGACGCAAGCGAGACAATTTCGTCTGCATCGGACTCAATGATTTTTGTGCTGCTCAGGAATTCAAGCATATTTCTATTCATACTTTTCGTACTGGTTTTTCGGGCGCTCAATATGGTTCGGAAGCGGCGTTTTATACAACTGGGTGAAAGGCCACACAACGTGATCAATTCGCCGCTGATTCCCGCAATCGAAACGGGCGGCTGACGAATTCCGCCGCGCGGCACTTGATGCTCGTATCGTGCAGCGGCGCGTTTTGAATTTCTCCGCCAGCCGTATTGCGATAACCGCGCGCGCGTTGCGGAATCAGCGCGTAAACATCATCAACGAACGTGCGCGTCATTCCGGCAGGCTTGAGAATGTGTTCGCGCAGGTAATCGAAATAAGACAACCCCGAAGCCGTTTCAATCGCGCAGCCCAGCAACGTATAACCCGGCGTCGAATAGGAGTACTTCGTTTCCGGTTCGCTGACCAGCGGGTCGTCTTTGAACGAAGCGATGGCGTCATTGATCGTGGCGTAATGCTTCGTCGTATTCGTCTCGTCAAAGCGGTTGTGGCGCACGCCCGACTGATGCACCAGCAATTGGCGCAACGTGATGGCATACGCGGTGTCTTTGAACTTCTGCTGCGCCGGATAGGCTGCGCAATAGCTGTGAATGGGTTCATCCAGTTTCAACTTGCCTTGCTCAACCAGTTGCAACACCGCCACCGCCGTCAGCGTCTTGGCAATCGAAGCCAGCCGATAAGCCGTATCCGGTTGCGCGGCTACCCGATTTTCCACATCAGCCCAGCCATATCCTTTGGCCCAGCGCAACTGATCGTCCGTCACCAAAGCAACTGACAACGCAGGCGCTTTGCTTTGCGCCATCCACGCTTTGACGGTGCTTTCGATTTTTTCGAGCTGCGCGGTTGATAACGGCTCGATTGGTTTTGGCGTCTGGCCTTGCGCATAACCAAGGGCGATCAAGGCAAAACAAAGCATCACGGCACGGAATTGATTCATCCTTATGTTGTTCTCTTGACTGGATTTTTTGAGACGTGTCTCAACGGTCATAACAACGCAACCCAGCGGCGAACGGGTGCATAACTTTCAGATCAATCACTACGCAACGCAATCATCGGATCAACCTTCGTCGCCCGCCGCGCCGGAATCCAACACGCCACCAACGCCACCAACAATAACGTCACAGCAATCACGCCAAACGTCAGCACATCGGTCGCGGGCACGCCAAACAGCAGGCTCGCCATCCAGCGTGTGAGTGCAAAGGCCGCGACTAAACCCAGCCCAATGCCGATCAACGTCAGCTTCAAGCCTTGTTTGAGAATCAACGCCAGCACATCGCGCGGTTGTGCGCCCAGCGCCATGCGCAGTCCGAGTTCGTGCGTGCGCAGTCTGACCGAATAAGCAATCACGCCGTAAATGCCGATGGCCGCCAGCAGCAAGGCCAGCGTCGCCAGACTCGCCAACAAGACCAGCGTCAAGCGGCGTTGCGCCAGCGAATTGCCGAGCAGTTGATCCATTGTCCAGACTGAAAACACGGGCAGGTCTTTGTCTATGGCATGAATCGCCTGTTCGACCGCCGACGCCAGCGCAGCGGGATTGCGTTCGGCGCGCACGACCAGCCCCAGCGAGTTGCTCGGCATCTGTGCATACGGCAAGTAAGTTTGGAGCGTAATGTCGCGGTCTACGCCGTTCATCTTGACGTCGTTGACGACCCCGACGACCTCACGCCAGGGCTTGCTGTCTTCGTCCTGGTTTTCGGGCAAGCCTAATTTGAGGCGCTTGCCAATGGGGTCTTCGTTCGGCCAGATGCGACGGGCGAGAGTTTCGTTGATGACCACCACTGGCTGAGATTCTGAGTTGTCAGCGGTGGTGAACAAACGTCCGCGCAGCAGCTTGATGCCCAGCGTCTCGAAGTAATGCGGACTCACACGGAGGCGACCCGCGTTTGGCATGTCAGCGCGCGACGGCACGGGTTTGTCGGCGGCAATAAAAACCCCATTCCAACTCGCGCCCTGAGTCGGCACAGACTGCGCCAGCGCGACGGAACGCACGCCGGGCACAGCCTGCACGCGCGCGCGACATTCGTCATAAAACATGCGTAGCTGCTGGTCAGAGTATCCTCGCCCTGCCAGACTCACGCGCAGCGTCAACAAATTGTCAGCCTTGAAGCCCGGATCAACGTGCAGCAAATTCCACATCGAACGCACCAGCAAACCCGCGCCGACCAACAACACGAGCGACAAACTGACTTCGGCAATCAGCAAGGCTTTGCGCATCCCGTCGCGCGCTGCGCCAGTCGTCAGGCGTCCGCCGTCCTTCAGCGTCGTTTGCAAATCGGTTTTCGCGGCTTGCAGTGCGGGCAACAAGCCAGACAGCACACTCGTCAACCCAGCCAGGCCGAGCGTGAATAGCAATACCGTTTTGTCC
>JABFSD010000686.1 GCA_013140935.1 Acidobacteriota bacterium | reverse complement strand
GCCACGTATGTGGCGAGATCTCGCGCAACGCGAAACGTTCGCCGTTGCGGCACAAGCGTGGTCAGATCGCCTGCTCAATGATTCCGGCTTGCTGTTATCGAAAGCCGCTTAACCCAACCCAACTCAACGAGGAACCGCTTATGAATTCGAATCGTCGCAAAATCATCAAAGCCGCCGCAGTCACGGCGCTGGCTGCGCCTGCCGCCAACGCCGCCACGCAAGGGGCAAAGAAAAAGGTGCATTACAAGGGCGGCAAACCGCCCGAACGCAAGCCAACCGATCCGCCGCCGCTGTTCAACGGCGCGGTGTCTTACGGCAACCTGCTTTTCATCGCGGGCAAAGGCGCGCATTACCAAGGCGACATCAAACAGCACACCAAGACCGTGCTGGATGAAATCGAAAAGGAATTAGTCAACGCGGGGTCTTCGATGGAAAAGGTACTCAAGGCGAACGTCTATCTGGCGAATGCTGCTGATTACGCACCCATGAACGAAGTCTTTCGCGGACGTTTCGGCACGGAACCGCCCGTGCGCACGACGATTGCGGCGGCGTGGATTCCGGGCGATTCGTTGGTCGAGATTGACGTGGTCGCTTATATCTAGTGTGTAAAGCCGCGATTCAATTCAATGAAGAACAACTGCGCCGTCCGCATGATGTCTACGTCAAAAGCCTTTTCGGACGTATCGCGGTGGCGCGTTCGTTCTTTCGCTGCTATCTGCCGCCGGAATTGGCGGCTGAACTTGATCTGCGTTCGTTGACGCTCGACAAGGAAACCTTCGTCAGCGAAAAGCTGCGCGAGTATTTTTCTGACTTGCTTTATCGCGTGCAGCGCAAAGATGGCGGCGCGGCTTTTTTGTATTTATTGCTCGAACACAAGAGTACGCCTGAACGCTGGACGCCGCTGCAATTGCTGGGCTACCAGCACGAGATTTGGGAACGCGCCAAGGCGGAATGCGGCGACAAGCTGCCGCTCATCGTGCCCGTCGTGCTTTATCACGGCGAACGGCATTGGAACGTGCCGCTCTCATTTCACGAACTGGTCGCGGGAGCCGATGCGTTGCCGTGGAGCAAGTACGTGCCGGGCTTCATCTATCACCTGTGCGATCTGTCGTGCTGGTTGAATGAACAACTCACCGGTTCGCTGGAGTTGCGCGGCGGTTTGTTATTGCTGAAAAATGTCTTCGAGCAAGATATTCGCGCGGCGCTCAAGCTCATCGCTGAAATTCTGGGCAGCAAAGCCACTCGGCAAAACCTGCTGCCAATGGCGGCTTATCTGGCTGCGACCAGAAAGGAAGCTGAGGTAAAAGAGCTCGCGCATCAAGTGGCAAGCTCTTCACTAAAATTAGGAGGAGAAATGGAAACTTACGCTGAAACATTGTTGAAACGAGGAGAACAACGAGGAGAACAACGAGGAGAACAACGTGGTCGGCAAGAAGAGGCATTGTCATTAACCTTGCACTTGTTGATGTCTCAGTTGGGCGACCTGAGCGCACGCGCACAAGCTGCCATTCGCAAGCTCTCAATTGAACAATTGCGGCAACTTGCGGTTGACTCACGAGAGTTCAAACAGACATCTGACCTAACCGCTTGGTTGCGCACTCATTAACCGCAAAGCTGAATTCACTGGAGCATTATGGATCGCAGAACCTTTGTTCAATTCATGGCGGCTGCGCCTGTTATCACAACGCTGCCCGCTGACGAACACAAACCGCAATACCGCCTCGTCACGCCTTACAAAGCCGCGAAAGAACTCGGCATGCCGGGGCCTTATCCGGGGCAAGTGGTTAAAGTGACTTCGGCGCATTGCATCAACGAAAGCACCAATGCCACCAATGCTGAAGTTGTCGGCGAAATGATGGCGCGCGGCATGACTGCGCTCACAGGCGAGAAAGAAACGCTGGCGGCGTGGCGGCGCTTTTTCACCAAAGACGATGTTGTCGCCATCAAGGTCAATTGCGGCGGCAATCCTTATTGCGTCTCCGATCACGACATCGTGGCTGAGACCATCCGCAACCTGATCGCTGTCGGCATCCCGCCTACGCGCATCACGATTTACGAACGCTTTCACAGCCAACTCGTCGAATCGAATTACGCGCCGCGTGTCGCCGAAGGCGTCAACCTTCACGCTGCTGAAAAAGAAAACCGCCACACCGACCATAACAACTACGACCCGCGCGTTTATGTCGAAGCCGATTTTTTTGGCGAAGACGATACGCGGTCGAACTTGATGCGGCTCGTCTCGCAAACCGTGACCAAGATCATCAACATCCCAAATATGAAAGATCACGGCGCCGTCGGCGCGACGGGCTGTTTGAAAAACATCGCGTATGGCAGCTTTAACAACGTCGCGCGCACCCATTTCAAAGGCGTCTCGCATACGTTGTCGTTCGTCGGCACGCTGGCTTCGGTCGAACCGCTGCGCTCAAAGACGGTGCTGCAAATCATGGACGGGCTGCGCGGCGTATGGCACGGCGGGCCTTTCGCGCGCGACAAACGCTTTCTGTTTCACCCCAAGCAAATCCTGTTCGGCACCGACCCCGTAGCCCTTGATCGCCTCTTGCTCGACATCATTGACGACGAACGCAAGCGACACGGCGCGATTTCGATTTGGAACCGCGACGAAAAGACGCTCGATTTCAATAACGGCAAAGACCGCGACAATGACCCGAACACGAACATCATCATCCGCGAACCCGGCCACGTCGCTTATGCCGCCAAGCTCGGACTCGGTGTCGCGGAACTCGAAAAAATTCGGATTAAAGAAATCGCCTTGTGAGAATTCGCTATGGAACGCAGAACTTTCGTGAAGCTGCTGGCTTCAACGCCGCTCGTCACTAATGAGAACGCCCCTGATAGCGCAACTGACGATGCGCCCGAATGGAAGAAGCGCGTCATTCCCAAACATCAAGCGGTCACTCATTACAAACCGCTTGCGTCGTCCAATCTCGGCATGCCCGGCCCTTATCCCGGACAAGTTGTATCAATCAAATCGGAAAAGTGTTTGAGCGCCGATGGCTTGCAAGTCAACGCCGAAGCCGTTCACGAAATGATGGAACGCGGCATGCGCGAACTCACCGGCGCGCGCAACACGCTTGAGGCGTGGCGGCAGTTCATACGTCCTGACGATACCGTTGGCATCAAGGTCAATGTCGTAGGCCATCCGTGGTGCGTCTCTTCGCACTCGGTTGTTGCTGAAACGGTACGCAACGTGATGGCCTGTGGTGTACGGCCTGATCGGATTCATATCTATGACCGCTTCCGTGACCAACTCGATGCGGTGAATTACCGCCCGCACGTACCGGAAGGCGTAAACTTTTACGCCTCGGAAGACGCCAACGTAGGCGACAGCAGCCCGCATTACGATCCGCGCGTTTATCTCGAAAGCGATCTGTTTGGCGAAGACGATACGCGGTCGAATCTGATGAAACTCATCTCGCAAAAAGTGACCAAGATCATCAGCATTCCGAACATGAAAGATCACGGTGCGACGGGCGTGACGGGTTGTCTGAAAAACATCGCGTATGGCGGCTATTCCAACGTTGCACGCACACATTTCAAGGGCTTGTCGCATACCTACTGGTTCGTCGGTACGCTGGCGAGCATGGAGCCCGTTCGGTCAAAGACGGTGTTGCAAATCATGGACGGCCTGCGCGGCGTATGGCATGCGGGGCCGGGCGCGGGAACGTTGAAGTATGTGTTCTTTCCCAAGACGTTGATGTTCGGCACTGATCCTGTATCCATTGATCGCCTGTTGCTCGACCTCATTGACGACGAGCGCAAACGGCGCGGCGCGATTTCGATCTGGAATCGTGACGAAGGAACGCTTGATTTCAACAACGGCAAGGGGCGAAACGAAGACCCCAACACCAACATCATCATCCGCGAACCGGGGCACGTGGAATACGCTGCGAAACTCGGCTTGGGGGTAAACGACTTGAGCAAAATTCGCGTGAAGGAGCTGGTGATATGAAGCGTGTCGTCGTGCTGAGTTCGAT
>JABFSD010001185.1 GCA_013140935.1 Acidobacteriota bacterium | reverse complement strand
CTTCGGAGTTGATCGTAGTAACTTCTTCCCGATGGATTTCAATGTTGGGATGGCGGCTCAGCGTCTCAGTCACGAGCGCCGAAAATCTCTCACGATCCACCGACAACGCGCCGCCCGCCGGTACGCTGCACTGATGCGCCAACCGCACCAATAGCGAACCGCCCGCGCGCAATTCGTCTTTCAACAAACGCGGCGCGGTATTGGCTTCGTCAGACTTGAGCGAATTGCTGCATACGAGTTCGGCGAAGTTTTGCGTTTGATGCGCGCCGGTCTGACGCACCGGACGCATTTCATAAAGCTGCACGCGACAACCGCGCTCCGCCGCCTGCCACGCGGCCTCTGAACCGGCGAGACCGCCGCCGATGATTTTTACGATTGGATTCATAGCCGCATTTTCTGGCAAGGGCTGAGGGAATGCCAGCGCAGGCTTGCCCCAAAGCGGCTACGATCTGATACTGCGGTGGCAAATCTCATGAACGAAGAACATCCGGGCATTCTCAAGGCTTACAAACGCGCCGCGATTGGCTTGGCAGTAGCCGCCGTATTTTGGACGGCGGCTTACTTCTTAGTTGAACGTGGCGAAGGCAAGCAAAGCGGATTTCCAGCCTGGTTGATTCCCATTGGCGCAGCGGTCTTGAGCGCATGGTTTTTCATGCTTTATCACAAAGCACGGCGTTGATTTCACTGCGTGCGGTTTGAATAATGCCAAGTGGATGACAAGCACGCTGTAACGCGGATTAATAATCCGCGTTACAGCGTACGGTTTTCCGTAAACGCAACTGCAACCCAATCCAAAACACCTGCAATATATTTAATGATCTCTCGTTACACCCTGCCCGAAATGGGCGCAATCTGGACTGAGCAAAACCGCTTCCAAAAATGGCTCGACGTAGAAATCGCCGCCTGCGAAGCCAATGCCGAAGCGGGCAACATTCCCGCCGACGCTGTACCCGTCATCAAGGCGAAAGCCAAATTTGAAGTCGAACGCATCCGCGAACTCGAAAAGACGCTCGATCACGATGTCATCGCGTTCACGACCAACCTCGCTGAACACATCGGCGAACAGGCGCGCTGGGTGCATTACGGGCTGACTTCATCCGACGTAGTTGACACCGCCAACGCGCTGCTGCTGCGCGAAGCGGGCGGACTGATGCTCGACAAGTTGCAACGGTTGAGCGACGTGCTGAAAGAACGCGCGCTCGAACACAAAGACACGCCGATGATTGGGCGCACGCACGGCGTACATGCCGAACCGACTACGTTTGGGATGAATTTCGCGCTTTGGTACGAAGAAAACCGCCGCAACCTTGATCGAATGACAAGGGCTACGACGGGCGTTTCTTACGGCAAGCTGTCGGGCGCGGTCGGCACGTTCGCCCACCTAGAACCCGAAATCGAAGAACGCGTATGCTTCCTGTTAGGCTTGCGTCCGGCGAGCGTTTCGACACAGGTGATTCAGCGCGACCGTTATGCTGAGTTTGTTTGTACGCTGGCGATCATCGCTTCGACGATTGAGAAGATGGCGCTGCAGGTGCGTCACTGGCAGCGCACCGAAGTCGGCGAGGCGCAGGAATACTTTCGCCCCGGACAGAAAGGTTCGTCGGCGATGCCGCACAAACGCAATCCGATTTTGTCAGAACGGCTCTGCGGCATGGCGCGCGTCGTACGTGGCTATGCAATGACGGCGCTCGAAAACAACGCGCTCTGGCACGAACGCGACATCTCGCATTCATCAGCCGAACGAGTCATTCTGCCCGACGCCTGCATCGCGGTTGATTACATGCTGGCGAAAGCTACGACGCTGATCGAAAAGCTGATCGTGCATCCAGACAAGCTGCTGGCGAATTTGAATCTCACGCGCGGCATCGTCTTTTCAGGTCAGTTGCTGCTCGAACTCACGGCGGCAGGCGTCGCGCGCGAAGAGGCTTATTACTGGGTGCAACGCAACGCGCACAAATCGTGGGACGAAGGCATAGACTTTCGCGCGCTCGTCGAACAAGACTCCGACATCACCGCGCGGCTCACGCCCGCCCAAATCGAACACGCCTTTGACGTACGCACCCAACTCAAAAACGTAGACCGCGTCTTTGAGCGCGTCTTCGGCAAAGGCATTCACAAATACAGCGGCGCGTTGCCGCTCTAACCCCGTAGGACAAGATGGCATCTTGTCCTACGTCATCAGGAAATTCATGCTCGCAAAAGTTTACGTCACATTGAAAAACGGAGTCCTCGACCCGCAAGGCAAAGCGATCCAGCACGCGGCTGGCAGCATTGGCTATCAAGGCATCGCCGACGTGCGGCAAGGCAAATACTTTGAAGTCAAACTCGCCGACGGCATTGATACGGCGCAGGCGCAGGCCGAGATTGAAAAGTTCGCGCACGACGTTTTATCGAATCCGGTGATAGAAGATTACCGCGTAGAAATCGGCTGAGACGTATCAGTCTTCCTTTTTCTCTTTGAGAGCTTTTAATCCGTAAGCGGAGCCGAATCCTCCGATAAATCCGGCCAGCACTTTAAGCAGGTCTTTCAAAAGTTCGGGGTTCTTATCGCTGAGGAATACGACCAGAAACGTGAAGACGAGGCAAAAGATCAGCACGTAAAACAGATTGTATTTTTTGTCGGCTTGCGCGCCTTGAAACTCACGCAGGCTTTCGTTCTCAGAAAACTGAATCAGTTTGTCTATGTGAGCTTCGTTGATTTTTTTTGAGGTAGGGCGGCTGTCCGGCGTTGGCGAAACTGCCCATAATCGCGGTGAACTGATTCACTTCGCGCCTGACTTCCGGCGGGATTCTTTCGAGGATTTCGGGTTCGAGTGAGGCGTCTGATTCGGCGGGCTTTTCGTTGCTGGGTGTCAATTTATCGTTTTCGCTCATTGTGTTTTTCCCTTGTGTCTATTGGTCTGAAAATGAAAAGCCCCGTCGCAACCCTTTACTGAAGGTTTTTTGCAGACGGCTTTCCAACGAAAACTCCAGATAGATCGAACAAACGTAAGCAGTGATTTCCCTGAACTCGTCTTCGGTTAATTGTCCTTGCGCACGAAAGGCTACGAGCTTGTTGATCGTGCTGATAAATGCGTGTCGGGCTTGTTTACTCGTCGGTGTCGCAGGATAAGGCACTGGTTTTGCATCAGTAACAATTTCTTTTGAGGTGGTCAGCAGGCTTTCGGCAACTTGATATTGCATAACATTCTTTCCCGATACCGCAGTTGAAGTTTTCTCCTGTTGCAACGGTTGTTGCGTTAGGAGGCAGGATTTTTAAGCCAGGCGTTGGTCTTGTCAACTTTCTTGTTTGAACACCACGCTCGCTGTCGTTCTAATACCATCGCATTATGTCACAAACCATCACCCAAGACTTTCTTTCCGACATCGTGGCACGCGCCCTCAAGCGCGGCGCGACCGATGCCGAAGCCATCGCTATCGAAACCACCGACTTTTCCGTAGAGGTTCGCTTAGGCCAAGTCGAGAAGCTGCAAGAAGCGGCTTCGCGCGGCTTGGGGCTACGTGTGCTTTATGAAGGGCGACAGGCTTCGTGTTCAACCTCGGATGTGAGCGAAGCGGCGATTAACGCGCTCATCAACGATGCCGTAGAGATGGCGCGACTGACTTCGATTGACGAAGCCGCCGCCTTGATCGGCAAAGACGAACTCGCTGAAAGAGCGCTGCTGCCCGACTTGGGTTTATACGACCAGACAATCGCCAGCCTGCCCACCGAACGCAAGATCGAAATGGCGAAAGCCGCCGAAGCCGCTGCGCGCGCACGCGACCCGCGCATCGTGAATTCAGAAGGCGCGAGTTGCTCGACCACCATTGGCCGCGTAGTGATGGCCGCCAGCAACGGCTTCGCGGGCGAATATCAAAGCACGGTATGCGGTCTGATGGTGCAGCCTATCGCTAAAGACGGCGATGCGATGCAAGCCCAAATGCAGGTTGGAAGTTGGGGGGATTTTGCGCGCGTATTCAGCAAGCGCGACAGTCCCGAACTGCTCGGACAAGTCGCG
>JABFSD010000297.1 GCA_013140935.1 Acidobacteriota bacterium | reverse complement strand
TTCTACGACGACGTTGCGCAGCTTGCACAACAGCCCGGCGGCGGTCGCGTCAACGCCGCCCCACGCGCCGATGCCCGGCACGGCTGCGCCCGGCGAACGCTGTGCGGTGAAAACGATTTGTGCGGGCGTCGCTACGCCGTCGCTGTTCGGCACGCCCGGCACGCCGCCATTCGCGGTCACCCCCGCGCCGCTTGCCACCAGGACGCGCGCTCCGTTGTTCACATAAAAAACCGTACCCGGAGCGACCACGACATTGCTCGTCAACGTCAGATCGCTTGTGACGATAAACGGCCCCGTACCCGACAGCGAACTTACCGAACCTGACAAGTTCGCGCTCGGTACGCCCGTCACCGTCAAGCGGCCAGAGATGACGCTCGAACCTTGTCCGCCCGCTGTGCCGCCTGCCAGTGTGACGCGTACGCCGTAATTGCCCGGCGCAGTGCCTGCCGGTACGGTCGCGGTGATTTGCGTATCGTTCGTCACCGCGACGTTGCTCAGATTGCCGACAGATTGTCCCGCCGCATTGAGCAAACTCACCGTAGGCGTGCCGGTAAAGCCGCGTCCGCGAATGACGACGCCTCCGCCGCTGCTCGCGTTGACCTGCACGGCGGCTGGATAAACGCTTTCGGCGGCGACGCCCCAATCGCTCAACACGACGAAGGCGAAAAAGAAACGCGCCGGTTGCGTCGTCACGTTAAACGACCACACGGCGCTGCTGTTGCCGCTGGCTGGAATGTCGCCGTAACCGCGTGACACATGCAGCTTGCCTTGATAGGGAATTAGTCCGTCGTTGTAGTAGTTATAGCTCGCCGGATTGATCGCCGTCGCGCCATTGCAAGCGCCGGAAGCCGGGCACAGACGGAACTGCGTGAAAACGACGCGCGTGTTGTAAAGCGTCGCGCCCGATTGGTTATTGAGTCGAATTTCGCCGGAGATGTTTCCGGCATTGTCGCCCGTGCTGAGATAGGTGCTGTTGGCGACGGTGAAGGTATAAGCCGTGTTGCGCGGCACTTCCTGATTGGGGTCTACGCGACTGTTGAGCGTGCGGCCACCGGCGACGCGCTGCGTGATTTCGCGGCCCCCTTGAATCGTGAGTTGCTTGCTTTGCGGATCGAACGCGCCTTCAAAACCGGCGATGACTGCGCCCTTGCCATGTTCGTCCTGAAAGGTGGCGGCCAAGTCAGCCGCTGGCGCATCGAGCGTTAAGGTCGTTACCGCTGCTGCCTGGGTGCGCCAGTTCGTGTTGCCCCACCAAAACAACCCCGCAACAACAGTCAACAACACCGAACTCCAAATGGCGCGCGAGGCTCGTGTGCGCGTGATCGTTTTGAATAAAATAAGAGTGCCACGATCAACCATTGTTCTCTTTTACTCCTTGATTACCTTTGTCAACCATTCGAGATTGTCTTTCACGCTGGTGCGCTAACGAAAGACCCTGCTACCAGTTTGTTACCACTAAGTTACGTTGAATGAATCAGCAATTCGCGGCAAATTTACATTGGGGAATAGCGCGCCAGCCGCTTCCGTACTGAGTTTACGGGGGAGTGCCCATTTACGTTGAGAAGTTGCGACAGACCGCGTCTTGGTCAGGGCCTTAGTCAGGAAATGATGATGACGCTGGAAAATGTCTCGCATTCTCTTTCGACCGATTACTTCAGGGCACCGCAATAGGAAGTCACGAAGGAAATAATAAGTTACCGGACGAATTGTGAGGGGGCGACGGCGACGGATACTAAAGGAGCCTCTACTGGCAGTCAAGCAGTCACGATTGCGGCCCAATTGCGTCATTATTCACGCTTACTCCATCTGCTAGCCCGTCAAAGTTCTACGCGAAAGCCACGAGCGTATTGCAATTCGCCCATGGACAATGAACAATCCGCCGCTGTCTTTTTTCGTCATCGAATCCCGCTTTTATGATTACTCCCATTCACGGTTTATTGCGCCATGGGCAAGTGCGCGAAGCGTTTCACTGCTTCGAGCGCAACCGACAGGCTTTTACCGACGAACACATTCGCATTTGTGAAATTCCCGCGCCGCCCTTTCACGAAGCCGCGCGTGGCGCTTATCTGCAACGCCGCTTTCACGAACTCGGTCTCGTTGGAGTCCACTCCGACGCCGAAGGCAACGTCATCGGCTTTTATCCGGGCGCTTCTATAAAATCGTTGGGTGAATCATTGCTCGTCGTATCGGCGCATCTCGATACGGTCTTTCCGCCTGACACCGACGTCACAGTCAAACGCGCAGGTTCGCGTTTCTGCGCGCCCGGCATCGCCGACAACTGCGCCGGACTCGCCGCCTTGCTCGCACTCATCGAAAGCCTCAACGCCACGCGCCTCAAGCCTTTCGGCACGATTGCGTTCGTCGCCACCGTCGGCGAAGAAGGCGAAGGCAACCTGCGCGGCGTGCGCCACTTGTTCAGCGAACACTCGCTTGGCGCACGCATTCATCAGTTCATTTCGTTCGATGGCCCTGGGACTGAATACATCACGCATCAGGCGTTGGGGTCGAAACGCTATCGCATCTCGCTCGCCGGCCCCGGCGGACACAGTTGGGGAGATTTCGGCGTCGTCAATCCCGTTCACGCACTCGGTCGTCTCGTTGCGAAGCTCGCCGATTACCCTGCGCCGCTTGAGCCGCGCACTGCTTACAACGCAGGCCGTATCGAAGGCGGCGAATCGGTCAACGTCATTCCCGAATGGGCGCACGTAGACATTGATTTGCGCTCTGTCTCGGAACTCGAACTCGCGCGCCTCGAAGAGTTTTTGCTCAACGCGACGCAACAAGCCATTCAATCTGAAAACCGCTTGCGCGCTGCCGCCAGGCACGCGCTCGTCGCCGACATCAAACTCACCGGCCATCGTCCTTCCGGCGAAACGCCGCGCCAATCCGCGCTCGTACAAACCGCCGTCGAGGCTTCGATTGCCCTCGGCATTCAACCGCGCCTCAATCGCGCTTCGACCGACTCGAACATTCCGATCAGTTTAGGCATTCCCGCCATCACGATTGGCGTAGGCGGCATGTCAGCAGACTCGCATCGCTTGAGTGAATGGTATGACCCCACCGGCCGCGAACTCGGCTATCAGCGTGCGTTGTTGTTGATGTTGGGTATGACAGGCATCGCCTAATTCAGTGAAAAGTGAACAGTGAAAAGTGAAAGCGGCGCATTTGGTCCCTGTCACTTTTCACTCAATTCAATCGTTTGGCTAATTCCGCTTGAAACTTGCGAATGCGTTTGGCATTTGCGCCGAGGTCACCTTTGCCGACGCGCGATTTTGAACGAACGTTGACCACGGTTTCCGTGCCTTGCGTACCAATCGTGATCGTTACGTCATCCTTGAATTTCATCAGCGGCGTCGTGTCTACGGCCTCGATGAGTCCTTCTTCCGGCGCGCTCAAGCGAATCTCCCAATTGAACGATTGCGCTACGGCGAGTGCTGCAGCGAAGACGTTCTCGCGTGCTTGTGCGAAGCGCTGCGGTTGAATGTCGGGATATTCTTTCGTCTGTCCCGTTCGCACGTCATTGATCGTAGGCCAGATCATCCGCGAACCGAAGAGCAACGCGGGCAATAGACACACGGCAATAAAAATATAGACAAACATTTTATTCGTATTCAGTTTCATTGTTACTTCTTCACTACGGTCAACTTCACTTCCGACGACTGCTGCCGCAAATAAGGCACGGCGTTGTGCGCCACCACGCTGTAATCAGAACATCGTATTGCTATTGGCGGCCTGCGCCGGGATGGTCTGAAGCACATCCCAATGCTCGATGATCTTGCCGTTATCATCCAGACGGAAAATATCAATGCCGGCCCAGTCGTTCTCACCCGGCCATTGTTGATAGCAATGCAAGACGACGTAATCGCCTTCCGCGATTACACGCTTAAATTCGACGCGCTTGCCCGGATATTCTTTTGCCATCCGCTCAAAATACTCAATAAAGGCTTCCTTGCCATCGGCCACGACGGGATTGTGCTGAATGTAAACACCACCTGCGTAC
>JABFSD010000565.1 GCA_013140935.1 Acidobacteriota bacterium | reverse complement strand
AATTTCAGCCACGACCTGAGCATCGCCTTGCAACTGCAACGCGAGTTCAGGCCAGTGAAAGCGCAACGATTCGACAATGCGGCTGATGTTCAAAGGTTCTGACAACAAACGACCAGTGCGCAGATTGACGAGGAACAGCGAGTTTTCGAGTTGTAATTGCAGCCGTACCGTATCTTTCAACAATCGTTCGACGACAGGATTCGGAGGGTCGGAATCTTCGCTCAAACTTTCGGCCTGCAAGCGCAAACTGGCGAGCGCCGTTTTGGCATCGTGTGTGAAGGCTGAAAAAAACTCTTCGTTTTGTCGTTGCCGTTGGCGTTCGCGCCAGATGTAAGTAATCAAGGCTGCGCCGCCGATGAATAGCAGCGCGATTAATACGCCGCCTTCCCAAAATAACATCCGCGAATGATGCTGAATTTGCGAGGTCGAGAGTTGGTCTAAACGCCCCAGTTGGCGCAAGCCGAAGATCAGCCACCACGTAGCCAGCGCGACGGTAAACGCGAGCCAGCAACCCGCTAATACGACTTTAAGTTTTTCGCGTATGCGTTCCATTGATTTGAGAGTGGCGATTTGTGCCGGAAGGATTATGGCTTAGTTGGCTGAAAAAATAACCCGTGTCAGTGAGCGATTGCGCCACTGACACGGGTTATTGGAATGGTTAGAACTTCAAATCCACCGGGCTGGTGTAAACCTCATAGGTGCGCAACGCTTCGAAGCGCGGCCAGTTGTCACCTTCATCCGCCTGCATTTTTTCTTCGACTTCGACGGTTTCGATGGCTTCCTGCCATACGCGCACCATCGGGTCGAGCGGTACGCCCAGCTTGGTGCAAGCCTTGAGATAGCGTTTCACCCGAAACGTGATTTTCTCTTTCGTGTCTTCGGGATAACGATCCAACACCTGCTGTACATCATTCATGTCTCTGATTCTCATAATTTTTTCCTCCTCCTTACTGTATTGCTAAAACGTTTTCACCATCAGCTTTATTCCCTGAGTCTCGCCACTCAAGGAAGTCCAGCGCGCGGTATTGTCTACGCTCGAACGAGAATTGGTAGCCCTTTTTCAAATTATTCTTTTTTTATCCGCATTAATTTTTCAACTTTTACATTTCAACTTTTACAGGGGCGCGCAAAGTTCAAGATCGTTGCCGTCGGGGTCGGCGAAATACAACGACCGCGCAGGCATCCACTCGTGATAAACCGGCCCTTCGGTCTCAATGCCTTTCGCTTCGAGCGCGGCTTTGGATGCAGCAAGGTCTTCGTCTTGGACGGTGAAGGCGAAATGCTGTTTGGGAAATTCACCCTGCTCTTCCTGCAAGACGAACATCCCTGCGTTGCCGCCCGCCCGCAAGAAAAGCCACTTGCGCTTTTCATCGCGCAGCCCTTCGGTCAAGCCGAGCAGGTCGCGGTAAAACGTTTCGGCAGTCGAAAGATCACGAACTTTGATTGCGACTTCATACAAACCTTTGATTGGTAAACCTTTGATCGGCAACATGTCTTTCCTCCTTTAGAAGTTTTCTGTTTTTAGAATTTGTCTAAACTTTCGCTCAAAGAAAAACGCAACCGCACCGGCAGTTGCGTTCACGTTATCTCTTCTTTTGGCAAGCCGCGCAAAGCCCGCGCAGCGTCACTTCCATCGTCTCGACTTTTTGATGATCAGGCAACGAACACAACTTGATTTCGTTGATCGCCGAACAATCTATGTCTTCGACTTTGCCGCACTTGTTGCAAACGAAATGGTGATGCGCGGCGGTGTGCGGGTCGAAATGGACTACGCCGCCCTCAAACACCTCTTTGACCATCCCGTTTTCCTTCAGCCAGTTCAGCGTGTTGTAAACCGTCGCCCGCGAAGTCATCGGGAACTTGCGATTGACCGCTGTCATTACTTCATCAGCCGTCGGATGGTTTTTCGTCGTTTGCAGGTATTCGACAATCACGCGGCGCTGCGGCGTCATTTTCAGACCCTGCGTTTGCACCAGCGACATCACTTTGTGGCTTGCCAATCTCGTCATTTCGTTAATTAGACTATTTCTAAATTGAGATTCCGTCAACAGTTCAGGCCAGAATTTTATCTACGACCAAACCGTGAACGTCGGTCAGCCGGAAGTCGCGGCCTTGAAAACGATAAGTCAGTTTTTCGTGATCGAATCCCAACTGATGCAAGATCGTCGCGTGCAAATCGTGTACGTGAACGCGATCTTCGACTACGTTGAAACCCAGATCATCCGTCTTGCCAATCGTCAGTCCACGTTTGATGCCGCCGCCTGCCAACCACATCGTGAACGCATTCGGATGATGATCGCGTCCATCATCGCCGCCTTGCACCATCGGCGTGCGTCCGAACTCGCCGCCGAAAATCACCAGCGTATCGTCGAGCATTCCGCGCTGTTTCAAATCTTTGATGAGCGCCGCACAAGCCTGATCGGTGTCTAAACAATTTTGCTTGATGTCTTTCACGAGCGAACCGTGTTGATCCCACGATTCGTGATGCAACTGAACAAATCGCACGCCGCGTTCGACCAAGCGCCGCGCCAGCAGCGCATTGTTCGCAAACGAAGACTTGCCCGGTTCTGCGCCGTACATTTCCAAAATGTTTTTCGGCTCTTTGGTGATGTCCATCGCTTCGGGTGCAGCCTTCTGCATGCGAAAGGCCATCTCATAAGAGTTGATGCGCGTAGCAATTTCAGGGTCGCCCGTCGCGTCTAACCGCAACTCATTTAACTTGCGCAACGTCGTCAGCGAATCTTTTTGCAGCGTCTCGTCAACGCCGCGCGGATTCGACAGATACAACACCGGGTCGCCGCTCGAACGGAACTGCACGCCCTGATAAACCGTAGGCAAAAAACCCGTGCCCCAACAACTGTTGCCTGCGCTTGGCCCTTTCTTGCCGGTGGTGAATACGACAAAGGCGGGCAAGTCCTGCGACTCACTGCCGAGTCCGTAAGTCGCCCACGAACCGAAACTCGGTCGTCCGAAAATCATCGAGCCGGTATACATCATCAATTGAGCGGGCGCGTGATTGAACGCATCCGTCACCATTGATTTGATGATTGTGATGTCATCCGCAATCGTCGCCGTATGAGGCAACAACTCAGAAAGCTCTGCGCCGCTCTGTCCGTATTTAGCGAACTTAAACTTCGGCCCCAGCAACGTCGAGTTCGGATTGATGAAAGCCGCACGATAGCCTTTCAGCAATTCAGGCGGCGGCAACGTACCGTTAAACTTTGCCAGTTCCGGCTTGTTGTCGAACATCTCTAAATGGCTGGGCGCACCGCCCATAAACAGATAGATGATGTTCTTGGCTTTCGGCGCGAAATGCGGTTTTTTGGCAGCCAGCGGATTCTCGCCCTTTGGCTTTTGCTGCACAGCGTAACCGTCCTTCGACAACATTGCGTTCATCGCAATCGCGCCCATGCCGATGCCGCATTCCTGCATAAACCAGCGGCGGCTTACGTCCAGGGCTTGTTGTTGAAGTCCCGAATCAATTTTCTGTTTCATCGTTCGTTGCTCTGATAATCAGTAAACGTGATCAATCCAATTTTGCAATTGCGCCGCCGGTAAAAGGTCGGCAAAGTCTTTGGTATTGCGCGTAACAAGCACGCAACGTGAAGACATAGCGAGAGCGGCGATCATTACATCAACATATCGCTTTTTGGTTCGAAACCGACTTTGTAAATTAGTAAGTGTTTGTACAGCCTGCTGGTCGAAATACACAAATGAAAACTTCTTCAGGAGCGTCTTTGTTTCAATGAATTTTCGCTGTTCAACCAAAACTCTATCTGGAGTCGCTTTCACCAAGGCGTCTTGTCGCCCGCGCCATTGTTCGACTAACACCACGACAGGGATAGCCAACTCAGGGTTTGAAGCACGCGCCAAGTTTCTCACGAGCGTCGGTGTTTGCTCGGCATAAGCCCGCACTGCATTTGAATCAAAAAGTAACCGCATTGCTCCCTCAAGCCGCCATTTTTTCCGTTTCCGTGAATCTGTTACCGATCAAGTCAAGG
>JABFSD010000120.1 GCA_013140935.1 Acidobacteriota bacterium | reverse complement strand
GGGCCGGTGAAAGGTTTCCACTTCGAGGGCAACATCAATTTCAACAATGGCGCGCCCGCGCGTCCGCGTTATGGTTATGACCGCATTGACAATTTGTTGATCGGCAGCACGATCCCGGTGGAACGCATCACGGTGCAAAACAATTATCTTTATCACCCATTGACGACCTCGGGTTTCAGCTTGCGCTTGGGCTATCGCGCCGACGCCAACGAAGACGCCGTGCTGAAAGACAATTACATTGCCGGCGGCACACAGCCGCTTTGCACGATTACGCGCTGGAAACGCCTCACGGTCACAGGCAATACGATGATCGCCGATACGCACGCCGTGATGCTGTTCACGCCGCGCGGACAAACGCCCAACGGCTATACGTGGGATAACAATCGCTACTTCACGCGCAACAGCAACTATCCTTTCTCTTATGCTGAATACAGCAACGACGCGGGCTACAGCTTCACCAATTGGAAAACCAGCACCGGACTCGATCAACAAAGCCAATGGCTCGACAATCGCAACGGCAGACCGACGGGCACGCAGGTTTTTGTACGCCCTAATCAATACGAAACCGGTCGCGCGCACCTCGCCGTTTTCAATTGGGACTTGCAACCGGCGATTACGTTAAACGCCGCGCAACTGACGGGTGTGCTGCGCGCCGGCGACCGTTTCATCATTCAAAACGCACAAGCGCTGAAGGGCGAGCCGGTGGCATCAGGCGTTTATGACGGTGTCAGTATTCAATTGCCTTTGCGCGGCGGCACGCTCGGCCTCGAATTCAACGCCTTTCTCTTGTTAAAGACGGGACGACAGGCGCTGCCTTCGACGAGAGCGGACGCGCTGTCACAACGCACCATAACGGATGTGTTCACCACTACGTCGGAGTTAGACCTTAACGACGACGAAGGCTTCACGCTGGACGAAGAAGAATTGCGCATCCTTCAACAACTCAACGAATGGCGGCTCGCTCAACACTTGAGTCCGCTGAGTGTGAACACGAACTTATGCCAAGCCAGCGAATGGTCAGCCCAGGACATGGCGCAACACGAACAGGCCGACACGACCGACAGTCTGGGACGCAACGCCACCCAACGCGCGCGCGCCTTCGGCTTTCCCGGCACCCTTGCGTCAGTGGATGAAAGCGAATGGGTTTATGCCAGCGACGCATCCGAGTCGGCAGCGTTAGAGAACCTTTTCAATCAAGGATTGCCCACGATGTCCGCCTGGAAAAGCATCGGCCTCGCTCGCGTATACAACGCCAACACAGGCCGCTGGTATTGGAGCGTACTGTTCGGCGCTTATTGATCGAGAACGGTGAAGCAAACGCAAAAAAGGCCGGAAGCAAGATGCTTCCGGCCTTTTTGTTTGTATTGCGGGGGTAGGATTTGAACCTACGACCTTTGGGTTATGCTTACCACTTCGGTTTTCACCGCCCGAAGCAATCTTCGGTTTGTGGTCTGGACTTTCTCTTCACCCTCAGCCGAACTGTTAGGGTGCCTCCTGTCAAGTCTCTACACCTTCTTTCAAAACAAGTTTGAAAGCTTGGCTCGGGATTGCCTTCACCAAAGGGTTCCCCGAATTTAAGAGGTAATCACATGCGAGTTTCTTCGCATGCCGCCCATGCAAGGATCAAATTCCAAGCGCCGCGAAATTCCGTCGAACGAGGTTTTCGTTGCCGCTTGTCAGCTTCTACCAGATGGATTTCACTGGCATAGCTGATGAATACGTCTTTAAGTTTCGTACTCACTGTCAATCCCGCGAGTGTTAAGCCCAACGAGCTACCAGGCTGCTCCACCCCGCGTCAAAAGGAAGCGTGATTCTATGCACGTGCCGACTTCTGTCAAGGGGTTGATCTAAAATAGTTTCACCGTGTTCAGACAGTAATGGGAGTTATAGGAGCAATGGGAGAGATAGGAGCTACGCAGATAACGAGTTCCTATCTCTCCCATTGCTCCTATAACTCCCATTGCTGATTTTCACGGTTGCCGATGCTGTAGCTCAAGGCTCCGTCGCGTAGCCATTTCATAATACGAGTCATAACCGCGTTCGGCCTGATCCTGTAACAGGCTCTCGATGGTTTGCAGCAGTTGCACGCTAAACGAGTTATCCACCGTTTGCGGATGCGGGTTGGTGTAATAGGCGTAATTGAAATAGCTGCGAATGATGACGCTCTTCGAATCAATCGGTAGCGCCTTGAGGTTGTCTACCCATTTGTCGAAGGTGTTGTAGCGCCACAGGTAAAACTCTACGTTCGAGACGTAAAAGGCACAGACCTTTTCGTTGATCTCTTTCAGATAAGCGCCGATTTCCTTGATGGCTTTGACGCCTGAGAGATCAGCCGTGACGGGTACGATCTTGTTCGCGTCGTGCAATTGCTTGAGTACCTGCCAGTCGGCTTCGTTCGCCAGATAGTTGCGATAGTTGCCATCCAAATCTTTTTCCAAAAGCAATTCACGAAAGGCCGGAAAGAAGCGCCCCGTATTGCGATCACGAATCGTGTAACGCACTTCGAGGCAATCTTCATAAAAGGCGTGATGGATTTCGGCGATGGTTTCGATTTCGCGCGGCTGCAAATCCATGCCGAAGGATTGCACTTTTTTCAGCACTTCGGCTTTGAGTTTTTCGACGAGCTTGGGGTCTTGCGGCGTGCGGTCGAAGTATTCCACCAAATCACGAATGGTTTTCTCAGACCATTTTTTAGAGTCTTTGGGCAGCGGACGCGCGAACAGATAAGACAGATATTCCGTGCGATTGTTCGCCATCATAAACAGCGCCTTATAAAGCAAGTGCTGCAATTGCGCATCGCGGCGAATGTCTACTTGCAAGACGAGCTTCGGCTTGATCTGCGCAATGTAGCTGTAATTCTGATCGGGGCCTACGCCGATGTAGACACCGCCTGTCACGTTCATCTCTTTGAGCTTGCCCAGCGGATGCAAATAAGAAAGTTCGTTCGAGACCAGATTGTCCGAGCCGAAATAACCCGCGCGTTCTGACAAGCGCGCGCTCAACGCGCCGAACTCGCTCAACTTAACTTGCGGCGCAGCAGGTGGCGTAGCCTGCAAGATTTTTTCTTGAGTGACTTTATCTTTTACCGGCGTGACGATGGCTTGCGCCGAAACAACTGGGACGAACAACGCGATCAGCAAAACGAAGCTGACCCAAAAGTTACGAATAGACGGCATCGCTAGATTCTCCTCGTAGTTCGTAGGGCAGGTTCAGAACCTGCCCTACAGGTTTTTTGTGAACGGGATCGGCAAGCTGTCACCGATGATGGGCGGGGCGGCAAAGCTACGATGGCTTTGCTTATCGAATACTCACACTTGGGCAATCTTCAATTCATAAGCCCCAATCTTGAACGACTGACCGGGAACGACTGGCGCACTCGCGCCTTGCAAAATCTCATGGCCTTCGACTTCGACGGGGTTACGACCTTCGCACAGCAAGGTGAAGTTTCCTTCCCCATCGCGCGTCAACGTAGCTTGCCGCCGACTGATTTCTAAATCGTCTTAGAGACGCAAGTCCACCGGGAAATCTTTCGAGCCGCGTCCGATAGAAATCGCAGGCTGAAAGAACTTCATGGTTTCGGTCACGCCGTTGATCGTGAACTCCAAAGCGAACAGCGCATTGCGCGGACGCACAATCGTCGCTTCTGCCGTTGCCTCATCAACCATCGTAGGCAGCGAGTTCAACGGCTCTTGAACAGGTTCAATCTTGCGACGCGGTTTAACTTCGGTCTTGGGCGCGGAACTGTCCCACACGGGCTGCACGCGAAACTTTCCTTTTTCGAGCGTACCGTCAACGCGCAGCTCGACGGCAAAAGTCTTGGTTTGCAAGTCCTGCTTGCCGACCAACTCTTGCGCACGTTCTGACAAGACGTGAAAGAGGCCGCGTTGCAAACCTTCGCGCTTGTCGCCTTGCCATTCACTGTCGTCTTCGCGGCTCAGAAACACCAGGTATTCGCGCGGGATGTAAGTCGGCCCGCCCGGCGGCGTAAACATTTCGCGCTGCA
>JABFSD010000192.1 GCA_013140935.1 Acidobacteriota bacterium | reverse complement strand
GGTGACGACATCGAACTTGCCGTCATTGTTGAGATCGTTCAGCGACAGCGGAAAAGGGCTGGCAGCGAAATTGAGCGCTGGCAGGCTTGAGAACGTTCCATCGCCACGTCCTAACCGCAGCGAGACATCGGGATTCGGCGTATTGTTGCCGAAGTGATTCACGGCGAAATCGAGATGGCCATCGCCGTTGAAATAGCCTGCGACGATTTCACCCGGCACCGTGCCGACGGTTTGCGTCGTGGTGGCAAAAGCTCCGTTGGCCTGGCGAAAGATCGGATGATCGTCGGCGATGATGAGATTGATCGTATTCATGTCAGTTGTCGGTTGTCATTTGTCAGTGGCAGTTGAATCGTAATAGTCGTGCCTCGATTCGTTGTGCTTTCGATGTGATGCGTACCGTTCAGCATCAGCACGCGCTCGGCGAGGCTGGTCAGCCCTACGCCGTTTTGGCGCGCAGCCGTTGCGTCATCAAACCCGCGCCCATTGTCGCGTATCACGACTTGCAAAGCGTTGGCTTCCCTTTCCATCGTCACGCTCGCCTGCGTCGCCGCCGCGTGCTTGACGATGTTGGTCACGGCTTCCTGCACGATGCGAAACACATTGAGTTCGGCGGCGGGAGTAAACAGTCCATCGAGCTTATCAATCGTTACTGAAAAGCTGATGCCCGTCGCCAACGAGTCCTAACAAACTCGTTACGATCAATCCGCGAAACCACCACGTAAGGTAAAACGGCGGCACGACCGTGACGCGCAATTTAGCGCCAGTATGGCTCCAAACCGCATCGCTGTTGGCCGCGATCACCTGAAACTCATATTCGCCCGGCGGCAGGTTGGAATAATCCGCCGTGCGCCGCGCGCCCGCGTTGACCCAATCGCTATCCCAACCCGACAAGCGATATTTGAATTTGACCTGCTCCGGCTTGATGAAACTCAAGCCGGTGTAATTGATTTCGAGATTGTCCTGTCCGGGCAGCAAACGCACGCTATCACTCCCCTTAGACCCATCAGACCTATTAAACCCATCAGACCCATTAAACATCGGCAACGCCTGACGTTGACTGACGGCGCTTTCGATCAACACCGGCGGAGCCTGCGCGTTGTACAGCCGTCAGCCCCCAACCACAAAGAACCCACACCAGCGTGCGCACCGCGACGCGCCCACAATTATGCATGCGAATCGAACCAGAGAAGTAAATTCAGGTAGGCACCAACTGAGCCGCATTGTAGGGCAGGCAGCCGACACCGCCAACGGTTTCGATCAAATTCCCCAACTGGCTTTTTACAGGTTTCGGCGATGACGGTTCGCTGCGACGGGCAATACAATTGCCAAGACAGAATCGGCGCGACTACGATAAAAGCTACGCCGGCAATTCATCGAGGAAATTATTATGATTCAGATTCGTCCTGTCACACTGGAAGGTTACGGCCTGCGGTTAGAGCCGTTGGCGGAAGAACATCACGAGGCGCTGGGGCGGGCCGCTACGGACGGCAAGCTCTGGGAGCTATGGTTCACGTCTGTTCCGACGCCGGAACGAACGCAGGCTTATATCGCTGAGGCGCTGGCCGGACAGACCGCCGGGCATATGCTGCCGTGGGCGGTGCGAGAGTTGGCGAGCGACGCCCTCATCGGCAGCACACGCTATCACGACATCGTAGCGGAAATTGATCGCGTCGAGATCGGTTATACCTGGTATGCCAAACAGTGGCAGCGCAGCCACGTCAATACCGGTTGCAAACTGTTGCTGCTCGCGCATGCCTTCGACACGCTGGGCTGCCAGATCGTGGGATTGCGCACCGACAATTTCAATTTCGCTTCGCAACGCGCCATCGAGGCGCTGGGCGCGAAAAAAGACGGCGTGTTGCGCCATCATCGCCCGCGCGGCGACGGCACGGTGCGCGATTCCGTGATGTATAGCATTCTCGCGTCAGAATGGCCGAGCGTGCGACGCCATCTGGAATTCCGTTTGGCGCGGCACGCTCACCCATAAGGCTGCCCGCTTGTCAGGGGGCCGCTTCCACATTCACGTAAAAGCGATAGCTGCCGCCTTGCACAATCCCCAGCCGGAATTGCACGTTCACTTTTGCGCCCGCTGCCAAAGGTGCCGCCAGCGTGATTGCGCCCACACTCAACGTCGAATTCACGCCGCCGCCCGCCGGTTGTGACGGAGCTTCGAGTGTTAGTCCTTTCACCGGCTGTCCGTCAATCGTGATGTCGCTCGCCTGCAACGCGCGCAAGATCGCGGCGTTTACACCGCCATTGCTCATCTCGATCACGCGAAAGCGCAGCCGCGTCACCCCGCGACCGGTGTTATTCGTCACGGTGCGGCGCAGATATAACGAACGTGGATAAGTCGCTGCGCCCATCGTCACGGCGACGTTATCCACGAAGGTATTCGGGCTGTTGCTGGCGCTCACACTCGCGTTGAACAGCGCCATCGGCAGCGCTCCGTTATTCATCAACGGCGAGACACTGTTTTGCGGGCCGGGTGCGCCGGGCTGCGGCGTGATGCCATTGATCGCAGTCGCCGTCGTCGCCAGCAACACGAAATCCGCCGCGTTGTTATTCGTGTCTATGGGCAGCCCCGCCGCGCTGAACCTGCGCACGAAAGCATGCTCCGCCGTCGTCAGCGCCAACCCAGACAAGCCCGCGCTCTCGAGGAAGTATTGCAACGCGGCGTTCGGCACGAAGCTCGTCGCTCCGACTGAATCAATGCGTTTCGACGGATGCAGCGCGTCAGCGCAGAGGGCTACGCCACCGAGATTGGTGAGTGTCGTGAAGGCGGGTAGCGTTTGATCGGCGGTGGCTACAGCGTTGAGGCTGTATTGCGGCCCCGCGATCAAGTAACAACCTTTCGCCGGAATCGTTTGGTCGAGCGTCAACGGAAAGCTCTCCGCCAATTGCCCCGCGGCATCGGCGAAAGCGATCACCAAGCCGTTCGTGCGTATCGGCGCATTAGTGTTGTTGAAAAGTTCGATGTACCAATCGCCTGCGCCGCTCGGTCCACTGAAACGAAACTCGCTGATAATGAGCGGCGCGCTGACGGTGAGCGTGAACGCGGCGTCGCGTGTCGCGCCGCAATTGTCGGTCGCGCGCACCGTGATGAGGTAATTCCCCGGCGGTCCGGCGTTGCTGATATTCACCGCACCGCTTGCATTGACCGTGAGCGCGCCCGTGAACGTGTTGGGCGTTTTGCTTTGTATGACGACTGATGTGATCGCACCGTTGTCGCTGAGCGCTGTCGCGGGATTGAGTGTGAAGCTGCCGCCCGACAAGAGCGGCGGCGGCAGGTTGTAACTCAACCCTGGCGCCTCGTTCGGCGTGACGTTGATTGACAGATTGGCTTTGGCGGTCAACGCGCCGTCACTCACTTGCAAACACACCGTACCGCTCGTCGCGTTACAACTCGCGGCGAGTTGCGCCGTAATCACGCCGTTCGTATTGATGAGATTGCTGACGGTGATGCCGGTCGCCGTGCCGCCACTGACGACGCTGACGGTGAGATGGCCTGCCGGGGTTTGCGCATCGTTCACGTTGGCAATCGTGACGGCCGCGCCCGCCGCGCTGCCTTGTTGCCGCGTGAGCGCATTGGCCGCCGTGATCGTGGGCGCACTGTTGGCCGCTGCGCAATTGTTCAGCAGCACCGACATCGAAGCCGCGCCCAAATGCCCGATCAGCAAATCGGTTTTGCCGTCGCCGTTGAAATCGCCGGTCGCCGGCCTGCCGGGATAATTGCCGGTCGCCAACGTCATCGCGTTCGTGAAACCGCCCGCGCCGTTGCCGATGAAGATGCTGACTGTGTCGGCAATCGCATTCGACACGGCGACGTCGGTTTTGCCGTCGCCGTTGAAATCGCCGAGCGCGAGCGATTCTGGCCCGCCGCCAGTGACGTAATCGAGCGCGGCGGCAAACGTGCCGGGCGCAGCTCAGTCGCGGAGGCCGACCGCGATGCGGCGGCGCTGGAGCGCGAACGAATGCGCCTCGGCGTCATTTTTGATGCCCGCAAGGCCTTCGTCGAACTC
>JABFSD010000249.1 GCA_013140935.1 Acidobacteriota bacterium | reverse complement strand
CCCATTACGGCATGCACCGTGACGTGACGAACTCGCGCGCCGTCGCAGAAACGTTCAGCCAATACGGCACGTATCTGCTGCCGCAGGCTTTCCCCGAAGGCAGCCCGACGCACTCGTCTTACGGCTCAGGCCACGCCACCGTCGCAGGTGCGTGCGTCACCGTACTCAAAGCCTTCTTTGATGAAAACGATATTGTCAAAAATCCAGTCGTTCCGAATGCCGACGGGACGGCGCTCGTTCCTTATGTAGGTGAGCCGCTGACCGTGCTGGGGGAATTGAACAAAGTGGCGATCAACGTCGCTTTCGGGCGCAACGGCGCGGGCGTACATTGGCGCACCGACGCCTTGAACGGTATGCAACTCGGTGAAGACGTAGTCATCGGTATTCTTCAAGAACAGAAGCTGACTTATAACGACAACGTCGAAATGTCACTGACGAAATTCGACGGCACGAAGATCACCATTTAATCGTCCGTCGAAAAAAACCACCACTAACGAGCCGCAGGTTGAAATAAATCTTCACCCGGCGGCTTTTTACTTTTCAGCAAGAATGAAACCCCAGGGCGAGAGCCGTTTGTCATTCGAATCACCAAGCCGTTCGGCCAGCGACGCAGGAAAACGCCCTCTCCTGTGCCTCTGTTTTGTGCGAACGACCTTCACTGGCATTCGTCTGACAGAGACTCTCACCCAGGGCTTTCATCCTGCTCGCCTCTGCCAACTCACTCTTCGGTGTTCGTAATGTTATCGCGCCCCACGCCTAACGCATCGGCTACGCGATTGATGTAGTTGAACCACGATGCAATCAATGTAATCTGCAAAATCGCCTGATCGTCGAAACCCACCGCGCGCAAGCGTTCGTGATAACCCGGATGAATGCGCGTCGCGTCTTTCGTCAATTGCACTACGTAATCGAGCATCGCGCGTTCGGCCTCACTAATCGGCGCGGTCGTGTAATCGCTTTCCAGCGCCGCAACGAACTCACCATCCAACGTTACTCGACGCAGAAACTCTGCGTGTGATTCGATTCAGTAATGGCAGCGGTTCGTCACCGACACCATCGTCGCGATCATTTCGTGATGGCGGCGCGACAGCGGCAAGTCAGGCGACATCAGCACGCCAAACGTAGCGAAGGCGTGATACATCGCATCGGGAATCAGGCTGTGCGACGCCACAATGCTTGAGCCTTCGCCATCCGCGTTCGGATGAACCGGCGTCGCGTATTCCGCCGGATACAAAGCGCTCTGTCGTTGCGCGGCGTCGCGTAAGGTTTCGCTTTCAGAAAAAGGAATCGTTTTTATCCAGGCCATAGTGTCTCGCTTTCTTAACGCGCTCCCAGCGCATAAACCGCCGTGTCAGGATGATAAATCTTCCAGTCAAACCAATAGTCTTTCAGCACTTGAATCCTGGTGAGTTGCTTCCCTGCCAGCGCGCCACTCACCGCCGCGCCGCTGAAATCCCAAGTGGTCGCGGTTTCAGCATCCACTAACTGCAAAGGCTTCGCCTCGGCTTGCACCAGCAATTCAAGCTTGCGTCCGTCCACCGTGCTTTCAAACGCACGCACCGATTTATCATCGTCACTCATCACGACGAAGATCGGCTGGCCTCCCACGTTATCGAGAATCAAGCGTTGTTTTTGCAGGTCGTTGACCGGATAAGCCATCGCCTTGCCGTTCACGACGATGCCCGCCATCAAAGTACGCGGCGCAATCTTGTCATCGGCCTTCATCGGCGTCACGACGGGAAACTTCGCGTATTCCTCTTCCCAATTCGCCGCTTCATATTTCGCCTGAACCTTCTCATCAGGCCGCAGCACACGGCCTTGCGGATGTTCGCGTTTGAATACGGCAAACGAAATCTCGTCGTTGTAAACCTGCGTAAGTCGTTTGCCTTTGAGCGGGCCGTGCAGCGCTTCACCCGAAACCTGTTGCCACCACGAACCCGTCTCTTCATCGCGCATGATGAAGTTCTGGTTGTTGATGCCCGCCAGATGAAAGGTCAACTTGCGTCCGTCAACTTGCGATTCCCACACCAGACCGGTGTGACAGAGCGTTCAATAAGTCGCCGTGATCGGCTTGCCTCCGACGACATCATTGACGACGTGGTGATAAGCCATTTGCCTGACCGGATAAGCCGCGACTTCATCGTTGAGCGCAACCGTCATCACCATCTCGTTGTCGGCGACGAATTTCGTTTCGCTGATTGCAGCATACGCCGCGTTGGGCAGCGGATTGAACATCCATTCAAAATGATTCTGCCGCGCAAACCACGTCACGGCTGCGAGCGGCACAAACAAAACGAACATCGCCGCACGACCGTACCACCGCGCGCCGCGCCACAGTTTCAGAGCCAAGGCGATAAACATCAGCGCCGCCAGCACCGTAACCAACGGCGACCAGCGGCGCAGGTGATAAGACCATTCCACGCCCGTCGCCGATTGCGCCTTGAACGGCATAATCGTGAAGGTAGGAATGGCGATGACCGTGACCGCGATGAGCGTGGTGGTAATCATCGCCAGCCACAGCCAACCTCTTTTTGCAGTGTTATTCATGGGTGAGCCTGCCGCTTTCAGTCGTGCGTCAAAAAAATCCCAGCAAAGCTATGTGATTGGTATGGAGGTACTCTCAGTCAGTATGGCTGAAGTCTAGGACGAGTGGCAGCGCTTGTCTTGGTTCGGAAGATGGAGGCGGAAGTCAAACTTTAGTTGGAGAAGTGCGTCAGTCCAGATGCACAATCCCGCGTTGCAACGCCGTCGTAGCCGCTTGCGTACGATCGGTAACACCCAATTTGCTCAACAGCGAATTCACGTGCGATTTCACCGTCGCCTCTGAAATCCCCAGCGCCGCGCCAATGTCGAGATTGCTGTTGCCTTTGACGATGAGCGCCAGCACTTCGGCTTCGCGTTTGGTGAGTTCCTGCCCGTGCATTCGTTCGGCCAGCTTTTCGGCCACGGCGGCGGGAATGCGGCGAGCTCCGGCATTGACCGAACGAATCGTCGCCAGCAATTCATCGAACGATACGCCCTTGAGCAAATAGCTTTGCGCCCCGGCTTGCAGCGCGCGGTAAATGTCTTCGTCGCCGTCATACGTCGTCAGCACGATGATGCGCGCCGTCGGGAACTGTCGGCGAATCTCTTGCGTAGCCGCTACGCCGCCCATCACCGGCAGGCGCAAATCCATCAGCGTGATGTCGGGCTGATGCGCGGCGAAGGCTTCGACGGCTTGCTGCCCGTTGCCCGCGACGGCGATGACGCTCAAGCCCGGCTCGGTGTTGAGCAACGACACCAAACCTTGCCGGACGATTTCATGATCGTCTACGACCAGCACGCGAATGTTTTCGTTTGCTTCCGTCGGCATAAGAGATTTCTCCGCTAGTGATGAAACGCAATCCGATCTTAACATCAAAGCGAGCCGCCCGAACAAGCGCAGGACGCAATGCCTCATAGTACCTATCATTTAGACGGTTGTGTTTGCCATAGCCTGAATACCAGACATGTTCTATCCTTGCGATCATTCATCGCGATCATTCATCGTTCACGAATCCGGTATGCGCGCGCGCCGAAGGGGTCGGCTGGCGTAGCGTGCCAAACAATGCACGTTCGTGGTAACACTAGCTCTGAAACAAGGTGCCTTATGAAACTTACACAATTATTCACTGCACTCCTCACGCTGATACTGCTTGCTGATGTCAGTTCAGCACAAAGCAACAAGCTGAACATCCTCTGGATTTTGATGGAAGACGTAGGCCCCGAAATGGCCTGTTACGGCGAGCCGCTGGTGCAAACGCCGAACATTGATCGCCTCGCGCGTGAAGGCGTGCGCTTCACCAACGCGCATACGACCGCGCCAGTGTGTTCGCCTTCGCGGTCGGCGCTGATTACGGGGATGTATCAAACCACCATCGGCGCGCATCAGCATCGCAGCGGGCGCGGCGTAGAGAAGATTCATCTGCCCGCGGGTGTGACGCCGGTGCCGGCGCTGTTGCAGAAGGCGGGCTATTTCACGTGCATCGGCAGCGGGCTGCC
>JABFSD010001009.1 GCA_013140935.1 Acidobacteriota bacterium | reverse complement strand
GTCGAGCGGCGTTTGTCGTGGCAACCGTTGCAGATTGCGTTAGCGGTGAGTGGCGATCTGGTGGCGACGCTCGATGATGACGGACAGGCAGTGACATTGCGCGGAGCGGGTGACACTGCGTTGCGTTATGACCATCTGGCGGTTTACGACGCTCTGGGCCAGCCACTGGCGGCGCGCATGGAACTGAGCGGAGATGAATTGCGCTTAGTGGTAGAGGAACAGCAGGCCGTTTACCCGCTGACGATTGATCCGGTTTTAGGACAGCAGCAAAAGTTGGCGGTGGCGGTGGCAGCCGAGCCAAGTCAGAGCGGTGTGACAGATGGTGCCAAGCTAGGCACGGCGGTCGCGATTAGTGGCAATACGGCCGTGGTGGGAGCGCCCAATCGAATTTTCCCCCTGCAGATTACGGGCATACCCTGGGAAGGTGGCCAAGCCTATATCTTTGTCCGCAATGGTTCAAACTGGGATTTAGTGCAATCTTTTTATCACAACGGTCCAGGTGAGGAAGGTAAGGATTACGGTTCAACCATAGCAATCAGTGGAGACACAATCGTGGTTGGGTCACCAAAAAGCACTGATACGAATCCTACGTACGGTTGCCCACTTCCAACCTGGTACTGCGAAGAAGTCGGCAGGGTTTACACCTACACCAAGCAAGCTGATGGTTTCTGGGCTTATCAATACCCTGCTCTTCATGCGCCTTATTCGGAGAGAAGGCCTTTTGACCAGTATGGTCATTCGGTGGCGCTTGATGGCAACACGCTTTTAGTCGGCGCCTGGCAGGCGGGTGAATTAGACCAAGGCACGGTTTACGTCTACATCCGCGTAGAAAACTCGTGGTGGCTGCAAGCGACGCTTACTGCCCCGTACGGTGCAGCCGATGATCGCTTTGGCCAAGCCGTGGCAATCAGCGGCGATACCGCCTTGATCGGCGCGCACAATGATGATTATGGCGCCAAAACCAATCGCGGAACAGTTTCGGTTTTCGTGCGTAACAACGCCAACTGGACGCATCAACAAACTTTCTCTCCTGCTGATGGCGAAGCCAACGATGAATTTGGCTGCTCTGTGGCGCTGAGTGGCGACACGGCTTTAATCGGTGCACGATTCGACGACATCGTCACAGCCAAAGACAACAACCAGGGTTCCGCTTATGTTTACACGCGCAGCGGAACCGCTTGGACGCAACAACAAAAGCTCACACCCGCTGATAGCGCGGCTTATGATTTGTTTGGCTATTCGGTTGCCCTTTACGGCAACACCGCTTTGGTTGGCGCTGCTTATAAAGGCACGCAAAGCCAAGGTGCGGCTTATGTATTCAATCGCAACGGCGTCACTTGGACGCAGACCAAAAAACTGCTCGCCGCCGATGCCGCAGCGAATGACCATTTCGGCACGGCTGTCGCGCTGGATGGCAGCAGCGCCGTCGTAGGTGCTCCGCTAGGAACGAACGCAGGCGTACACACCGGCGCAGCCTATGTTTTCTTTTGTGCGCCGTTCAGTTTCTCACCCGCCAATCTCAATCTGTCGTTTGGCCGCGTCGGCAGCAGTTACAGCCAAACCATTACAGCCAGCGGCGGCACTTCGCCGTATAGCTACGCCGTGGTAAGCGGCACAATGGCACCGGGGCTGACGCTGTCCTCTGGCGGAGTGCTTTCTGGCACGCCCACCACCATCGGCAACTATTACTTTTACCTTCAAGCGACCGATGCTAACGGCTGCACCGGAACGACCAGCTATGTGCTCACGATCTCTCCGACTTGTCCAACGATCACCATCAACCCGGCGACCTTACCCAATGGCAAGCGCAACGTCGCCTACTCTCAACAACTCACGGCCAGCGGAGGCGTGGCTCCCTACAGTTTCAGCGTCACGGGTACGTTGCCAACGGGCCTGATTCTCTCTGGCAACGGCCAAGTGGTAGGCACGCCAACCGTCGCGGGCAGCTTTACTTTTAGAGCAAAAGCTACCGACGCCAACGGCTGCTCCGGCTTACGCCAATACACGGTGACCATCAATTAAAACCAAACCTGACCGTTAAACCGATTGGAGAGAAACGATATGAAAAACTACCAGAAAATGAATCCACTCGTATGGCATCGCAAACAACTCGGATTGGCATTGATGTTCGCCGTGCTGGCGTTCTTCACCGTACATCCGTTGCAGCCGGTGCTGGCGCTGGGCGATCTGGAGAACGCTTTCCAGGCGAAGGCGCAGGACAAGCCCTTCGTGGTTGAGTATTACTACAAAGCTAAATGGGGCTATGCCGATGAGTTCATCCGCCTGTTCAAGAAGAATCACTACCCTTTGCTCAAAAAACAAATCAAGTTGGGGAATGCGCTACAGGTAATGGCGGAAATCCCTGTCAATCATGGCACCGAGGAGGGGCGTTGGGATTACCGCATCCGCATCGTCTGGAAGAATGTTCAGATCGCGCACGACGATTCCGGCGATGAAGCCATTCTCAAACAATTATTCCCTGACCAAGAAACGCTCAAGCGGGAAGAACAGCACAGGTTCGAGATTTTACTCGCGCATTGGGATGCACCCGTCAAGACCGTGAACTTGGAAGATAAATAACCTCGGCGACAGTCCGCTATAGCGTCACACGGATCAACCGTGTCGCGGGCGATCAATGTCGGCAATACCATCACGGAAATAGCCAACAACAACAATGGGAATAAGTCTTCACCGTGCAATAACGGCGGCGGTCGTCGTCAGTGAAGGGCAGCTTCGACTTTGCGCCTGTTGGCCTCTGGCTGGCATCTGGTCGCACAGCGCCGAAGCTGCCCTTACTTATTGGCTGAGACCGCGCCTGCCGCCAAAAATTATTTTTACCGACTGCCAATATCGCCACCTTTTCAGCGATTTACTGAGGCATGAGAAACAGTAAGGCGTCAGAAAAAAACTGGCACCTCATTTCTGAAGTTGCAATCACTGGCTGATCGCATGTGCGTAAGCCAAAGCAACAGACTGTTAGCAAACCGATGGAGGTAATGAGATGAATCCCTATAAATCATGCAAACCATGGCAAGCCCGTATTTCATGCAACTGGACACGCAAAACCATCTCGTGGGTTTGCGCGTTCATCGCTGTAGCATCATTGGCTTATCCCGCCCGTCGCGCATCGGCGCAACCGCCGCAGGTGGCTGCCGTATCCGCCGCCAGCTATGCGCTCAACGGCGCGCTCGCCGCTGACAGCATCGGCGCGCTGTTCGGCTCGAATATGGCGGGCGGCGTAGCCTTCGCGGGCACGCATCCGCTTCCCCTTCAGTTAGCCAGCGTATCGGTGAACGTCAGAGACGCCACCAATACGTTACGTCCCGCGCCGTTGTTTTTCGTCTCGCCGCAACAAATCAATTTCATCGTTCCGAACGGGACGGTCAACGGCAACGCGACGATTACGGTCATGCGCGACGGCGTAATTGCAGGACAAGGCACGCTCACCATTGATTCGATCGCGACAGGCTTGTTCGGCTACAACGGCAACGGGCAAGGCGTGGCCGTCGCTGAAGTGCTGCGGCTCAGAAGCGATGGTTCGCTGTCGTATGAACCCCTCGCACGTTTCAATCCGGCGACGAACAGTTTCGAAGGCATTCCCATCGCGCTTGCACCGAATGAGCAGGCGGCTTTGGTGCTTTACGGCACCGGCTTCCGCAACAATACCAGTCTCAACGCGGCTGCCTGCACCATCGGAGGAGAGAACGCCCAGGTCTTTTTCACGGGCGCGCAACCCAGTCTCGCAGGACTCGATCAAGCCAACGTGCGCTTGTCGCCGAGTCTGGCCGGACGCGGCATCGTCAACGTCGTGCTGAGTGTAGCGGGAAAGACCAGCAACACGGTCACGATCACCATGCAATAAAGGCATCGTCTTTCGGCACTGGTGGGATGCTCGGCTGGGTCTGTCACTTGATCGCGGCGTATACGGCTTACAACTACGCCAAAAACAATCCTTACAATTAACGTCGTTCAACCAACGCGAACAAAAAAGCCGGAACGCAATCACTCGCGCTCCGGCTT
>JABFSD010001100.1 GCA_013140935.1 Acidobacteriota bacterium | reverse complement strand
GCCGACGGCCTTGCGGTCAAACGTGCCGGAGCCTTTCCGCTCGAAATCGTGAAACGCTACGTTGACGAAATCGTCACCGTCACTGAAGGCGAAATCTCCAGCGCGATTCTCAAATTGCTTGAAATCGAAAAGACCGTCGCCGAAGGCGGCGGCGCGGCGGGACTCGCTGCGGTGCTGTTCAAAAAAATCGCCAACCTCGAAAACCAGCGGGTAGCGATCATCATCTGCGGCGGCAACATTGATCCGAACCTGCTCTCGCAAATCATCGAACGAGGCTTGGCAAAAGACGGACGCCTCATTCGCGTAGCCACGCTCGTCCGCGACCGTCCCGGCGAACTGGCGCGCATCTGCCAGCACGTCGCCGATTCCGGCGCGAACATTCTCGAAGTCGAACACAACCGCGCTTTCTCGAATCTCGAAGTCGGCGGCGTCGAGATCGAACTCACGCTCGAAACCCGCGACCATCAACAAATCGAACAGTTATTGGACGTGTTAAAACAGGACGGCATCGAGGCGCGCGAAGTGAAGTAGGCAACCGCAGCGTAACCTCGCCTGATGCCGTTCCAAGTTAGCGGCTTGCGCGCAAAGTCATCAATGCGATCCCCGCGCTTGATGCAACAGCCTTTTCATCTGCTCGACGGTCTTGGCGTGAGACACATCATTCGCCAGATTCTTCTGCTCCTGCGGATCGCGGTCGTAATCATAAAGCTCCAAACCTTTGCGGCCTTCGTCCCACTCGGTGTAACGATAGCGCTCGTTGCGAATGCTGTAGCCCATAAACGGATTGGCGGCATTCGGCCCGCCTGCCCGCCTTACTTGTGTGAGCGCGGGCTTGTCCCATTTGGCTTTGGCGTTGGTGAGCAACGGACGCAAGCTGCGTCCCGGCAGGCTGGCAGGCGCACCAGTCAAGCTGCATACGTCGGCCAATGTCGGATAGAGGTCAACGAACTCCACCGTGCGCGGCGAAGCCTGATTGGCTTTGACACCCGGCCCCGCAATCAACAGCGGATTGCGCGCCGCGCCTTCAAACAGCGTTTGTTTCATCCATTGCCCGTGTTCGCCAAGCAGGTAGCCGTGATCGCTCCAAAAAACGATCAGCGTGTTATCAGTGAGTTTCAGACGGTCGAGCGCGTCAAGCAGGCGACCTACGTTGGCGTCGAGAAAACTGATCGAGGCGTAATAAGCCTGAATCGCTTCGCGTTGCTGTTGCGGCGTCGTACCGAAATGCGCCTTCGCCATCCACTTGGAAGCGGGCAACACGCTGTCCCAATCTTCGGGCTTGAACGCCGGCGCAGCAATTTTCTCCAACGGATAAAGATCGAAATATTTTTTCGGCGCAACGTAAGGGCAATGCGGACGATAGAAACCGGCGGCGATGAAAAAAGGCTTGTCTTGATTGGCTTCGAGCAGCTTGATGGTTTCGAGCGCGACCTTGCCGTCAGTGTGCTGTTCATCTGGTGCGGGCGAAGCGTAAAACGAAAGCGAACTGCCCAGACCGCCGCCCGAATGATTGATGATGAGCGGTTCTTCGTCTTTATCAATGCCGCGCGGATTGATGCGCACATTCCACGAAGGCGCGTCATCCAAACCATCTGTGCCGATCTGGCCAGGATTGCCGTAATGGTAGAGCTTGCCTATGCGGGCGGCGAAATATCCGTTGCGCTGAAAGAGTTGCGGCAGCGTAACGACATCGGGGATGACCGAACGAAAATGCTTTTGCAGGTCGTAAACCGTCGTCGTGTCAGGCCGCAGGCCGGTCAGCAACGAAGTGCGGCTGGGGCTGCACAGCGGGTATTGATTGTAAGCACGATCAAACCGCACGCCGCGCCGCGCCAACTTGTCGAGATTGGGTGTCTTGATGAACGGATGCCCATACGCGCCGAGGTCGTTATTCAAATCATCGGCGGCGATGAAAAGTACGTTAAGTTTGCGTTGGGCAGGTTGGCTAAGCGCCAACGAGCTAATCAAACAAAGACACAAGCATGCGAAGACGAAGTTTTTCATACGATCACTCTCTCAGGTTGAAGGGAATACTGCCGGTGAAAAGTGCGCGCAGTATAAACCAGACGAGCCGCCAGCGGGATCGCAGATTCGCTAAAGTCAGGGCAACTCGGTTCTGGTGAGTTATCGCGCTGAAGCTCAGCGACAGGGCTTTCGGTTCCAGGAATTCCCGACCAGTCATCACTACAGGGAATTTCCTTTGCGCGGTGCGGCTCAAAGGAAATTCCCTGTAGTGATGACTGGTCGGGAATTCCTGTTTCGTTGGTGCTTTTACTGAAGCCTGTGTATTGTGCGGCCTGCCTTGAAAGGCCGTTCGTCGGTGTGGTGATAAAAGCCGCCTGCGAATCGTTCAGCCCCAACTCACTGTAACCCTGTTTTCTGCAACAACCTCGGAGGTTATCGCCATGCGTATGAAAAGTTTGATCAGCTTATCCTTTTTGATAATCGGTGTGTTTACCTTGCCCGCTTTATGGACGGTGCGTGGGCAAAACGCGACGGGCACGTTGAGCGGTTCGGTGAAAGACCCGAACGGTGCCGTCGTCACGGGCGCGCAGGTCGCCATTCGTAATGACGCGACGAATGAGACGCGCAATCTGCCGACCGACAATCGCGGCAATTTCAAAAGCGAAAAGCTGCCCGTCGGCGATTACACAGTGACGGTGACGAAGGATGGGTTCAAGCCGAATGAGAGCAAAGCCAAAGTTGAAAGCGGGCGCGAAGCCAAGCTCGAAATCAAACTCGAAATCGCCGAAACCCGCGCCGAAGTCAGCGTCGCTGCGCGCGGCGCAATCAAGCCGAATAGCGACACGAACTATCGCGCCTTACGTGATGCCGCGCCGGTCGAAAGTTTCACCGTCAACAATCTCACGCTCAAACGCGACGTAGGCACGCTCACCTTGCGCAGCGGTACGGTCAGTTTTTACGCGCCCGTACTCAACCGCGTTGCTGTGGCGGTTTTCACGGGCGAAGGCGAATTCACGCTCACGCCCGCGATGTATCTCGAAGCCGATTACCTCAAAACTATGACGGGCAAAGAAACGCTGGCCGAACCTTTTACGCGCGTAGCGTTGTGCTTCACCGACGAGACTTATCAGGAAGTGAAGCAGCAGGCGCAAACGACCAGCGCTGATGCGCGCGCAGCAGACTTGCTGAAAGATTGGCATCGGCGGTTGCGTTATCGCACCGAACGTCCGCGCAGTTTGATGGAGGCGTTGCTCAAAACCGAAGATGTCGAAAACATCGAAGCCATGATCTTGTGCGATCTTTACAACCCGAAACATCCGGGCTTTTTCAGCGCGTTTATCTATGGACAGAAACGCAACGACCTGCGTTTTCACGTGCGTCCGCGCGGCGCTTTTCCGCAAATTCTCTCGCCCGAAGAAGTCGCATTGCTCAACGTAGACTGGGATGGCAAGGAAGAAGGCGTGTTGTATCTGGCGCATTTCGAGAGCGAATACAAAAACGCGACGGCGAGTTCCGAAGAGAGCCATTACACGATTGACGCGCAGCATTACCAGATCGAGACCGCCATACGCGGCGAGAAGCTCACGGCAACGGCTACGTTGACCTTTAAGGCGACGGCGGAAGGCGAGCGCGTAGTGGCGTTCGGCTTGCTGCCTGAATTGCGGGTGGCGCGCGTGACGATTCCCGACAAAGATGATCCGAATGGGCGTGAGCCGAATTGGGGTGAGATTGATTTCATTCAAGAGAGCCGCAAGGAAGACGGTTCGTTTTTCGCCATCTGGCCTGAAGCGTTGGTCAAAGGGAACAGCTACAAAATCACGATTGAATATCAGGGCGACAAGGTGTTGGAAGACGCGGGCGGCGGTACGTTTGCCGTCGGCGCGCGCACGAGTTGGTATCCGAGCGTGAATTCGTTCAATGACCGTGCGACGTTTGATCTGACGTTCAAAGTGCCGAAGAAATACGTGTTGATTGGTGTCGGCAATCTCGTCAGTGAATCCGTAGACAATGATCTCGCCGTTACGCATTGGGTGTCGGAAGTTCCGTTGGCCGTAGCGG
>JABFSD010001032.1 GCA_013140935.1 Acidobacteriota bacterium | reverse complement strand
CGGTTTCGACCAATTCATCGTCTTTGCGCGTCTGCTCGCCCAGCAACCAGCCGGTGTTCCAGTCAATGAATTGAATTTGCGTGATGGTCGCCGGAACGCCCGCCAATAAAGGCTTCCACGTCTTGCCTCCATCCGTCGTGCGATGCAACGCGCCCGCGTCGCCCGCCGTCCAGCCCGTCATCGAATCAACGAAATAAACCGCCCGCAAGTTTTTATCCGTCACCGTACTCTTGCGCACTACTTTCCAATTGCGATTGGTGAAATCCACTTCGCCCAGGGCTTCGGCCATCGGCGGACTAGCGATGACCAGAGGCGGCGTCACGTTGTCAGGCGCAGTTTTCGGGACTTCTGCCGACGCAGTTTCCGCCGTTTTTTTTTCGTTAGGCTTGGGCGTATCAGGTTCTTTGTTGACAGGTGCCGCAGGCGGTTCGTTCGTCACAGGCTTGATCGGAATTACCGCAACCTTGCTGGGCTTGACCTCGCGTGTCGTAGAGGTTTCAGGATTCGGTTCGCCCTTAGCCATCACCGGTTTCTCTTCACCCACTACTTTTACAGGCTTGGGGATAGGTGTTGACGTAGCCGTTGGAGCAGGACGCCGCGCCGCGACCAGTGCCGTAGGCGTTTCGTACAACGTAATAATGTATTCCTTGATAACGCCGTTTTTGACCGCCTGTTCAGCGCGGGCCTTAGCTTCGGCCTGGCTGTTGTAACGCCCGAACCTCACGCGGTAGCGCGTTCCCTTTCCTGTCACTTCGGCTTTCAGCCAATGCGCGGCGAAACCCGCCGCCGCGAGTTTTGAAGCTTCGTTGCGGGCTTCGTCTTCCGTTTCTTTGGAAGAGGTTTGAATCGTATATGGGCGGGTTTGCGCGGACGATTGCCACAAGGTTGCCCTATCGAACCAACACAAAAACAATGCCGACAATAAGACGGCGGATAGCGGTTTTAGCATAGCTATAACAAATCCTGTGTAAGCGATGAATGACTGTGAGGGGGTAAACCGGGGCAACGTGCAAAGCCGAAAGCGCGGTGAATATAGCATCGCCTTTCAGAAATGTCTTGCGACACCACAGTTGCAGCAGGGCTTTTGCAAAATCGCTAACTTTCCTCAAAAGACTTATTTGGAGAGTTCAGACCGTTCTCAATGACGGTTGCAGCCCATCGAAATAAAGCCGTTACGCTTTACGCAACTTTGCCACCAGATAAATCACGCCCCCGACGGCGACGAAGCCCAACGCGCCGCCGATAACCTTCACGCGAAAGAGCCACGGATTCGTCGAGTCAGGCGGCGGAATCGTCGCCAGCGCCATTGCCAATAACGTGACGGCTCCGCCACTGAGGCCAATCAGCCATCCGCTGACTGCTCCGCCCGGAGCCAGCACGGCCTCGGCTTCGTGCGTCTTACGCAGGCGGTGTAACAGAAAGACGAGGAATAAATAGAGATAAGGGATAAAATAAATCAGCAACTGCGTATCCAATAAAATCAAATAAACTTCTTCGACGGCCGTGCCTTTGCCGATAATCGAAAATAATAAAAAGATCGTCGCTAAAATCGCCTGCACCAATATCGCCACGTAAGGCGTATGCCACGTCGGGTGTACCTTGCCGAATGCCGCCGGGAAATAGCGATCCAGCCCGACGACGAAAGCCACGCGCGCCGGGCCGGTGAGCCACGCGCCTACGCCGCCGATGTTACCGAGGGTGTAAAGCGCCGCGCACAACGGCCCCAGCCACCACAGCAAGGGCGACAGGTTATGCGCGCCGTATTCGATGGCCTGCAAAAATCCGGCGACGCGGCTGATTTCCCCTTTCGGCACGAGCCACAACACCGACGCCGTGCCTAAAATATAAGCCAGTGCAATTAAGGGCGCAGCGATAAATACCGCACGCGGTAAGTTACGACGCGGATGGTCTACCTCATCGGCCATCGTCGAAGACAATTCGAGTCCGGCAAAAGCGAAAGCGATAGCGGCTAAAAAATTCAGCGAAGAAAGCGCGGATAAATTCGGCTTGAGGGTCGCAACTGTGACGGCTTGCTGGCCGGTAACGGTCAGCATTCCATATAAACCTAACAAAATAATAATCACGCCGGGGATATAACTACCCAGGCCGCCTGCGTTTTGCAGCCACTTTCCGGTGCTTGCCCCAACGATGTTGAGCGCGACGGCCATCCACAGACAAATCAGCGTCGTCGGCAGGATGTAATACCAGTTGTCTTTCAATGGGCTGTCGCCTTTGCCTACGACATAAAGCGCGATGACGGCGGTAGAGATCAACAGATTCGGATAATAAAGTACGTTGTTGATCCAATAACACCAGCCGCATAAAAAACCGTGGCCTTCGCCCAAGGCGCTTTTCGTCCAGTGATAAATGCCGCCTTCGTTGGGCAGCCGCGAAGATAACTCCATCACCGCCAAGCCCTGCGGCACAAAGAAAAACAGCGCCGCCAGGCACCACATTACCAGCGAACTGGGGCCGAATTCGGCGGCAACGGCGAGATGGCGCAAACCGAGTACGGCGACGATATTAAATAACACCAGATCGCGTAATTTGAGCGCGCGAATGAGTTCGACTTTAGGCTGTGCCATGAATAACTCAGAAAGTAGCAGCGGCGTAACGACCCAACGCCGTCAGCGGAAACTGATTTCGATATTGATGGTAGTTAATATAAAAATGTCCCGGAAAACCCGTGCCGGTAAATTCAGCTTCCGGCCAACTGCCGTCCGCATTTTGCGTAGTTAATAAATAAGCGATTCCCTGTTTGACCGCGCCGCTGTCAACATCGCCCGCCGCCATCAGGCCCAACAAGGCCCAGGCCGTTTGCGACGGCGTACTCGCCCCCTTACCGCGTAACTCAGGGCGTTTATACGACGCACAGGTTTCGCCCCATCCGCCATCGGCGTTTTGCACACTGCGCAACCACGCCGCCGCGCGTTGAACTGCCTCGCATTGCATATCGAAATTGGCGTAAGGCGCAATGGCACGCAAGCCTACGAGCGCGAGATAAGTGCCGTAAATATAATTCACGCCCCAACGTCCCCACCACGCGCCGTCGGGTTCCTGCAAGCTCAACAAAAACTGCATTGCTCGTTGCAGGTCTTCGTCACGATATAATTTTTCGCCCAGCTTATTTTGCCAGTGGCCGAGCATTTCCAATACGCGCCCGGTTAAGTCAGCCGTCGGTGGATCAATCATCGCCTTGAGATCGCCGTAGGGCATCTGGTTCCAGAGTTCTTGTGTGTTATCAATATCGAAGGCTGCCCAGCCACCGGCGCGACATTGCATCGTCATTACCCATTCCGTCGCCGCGCGACAAGCTGCGAGCTTCGCTTCATCTTTTTCTTCGGCAGGTAATTTCGTATCAAGTAACATCATAATTACCGCCGCCGTGTCGTCTACGTCGGGATAGTAATCGTTATAAAACTCGAACGCCCAGCCCGCCGGTTTGCCTTTAAGGTTATAAATCGCCCAATCGCCGTAACGAAATATTTGTTGCGTGAGCAGCCATTCCGCCGCTGCCTGCAAGCGCGGATGCGTTTTCGCCAAGCCTGAATCAAGCAGCGCCGAGCCACCCAACGCCGTATCCCACGTAGGTGAAATGCAAGGTTGTAAGCGTAAATACTGAGGTTCTTCGCTACCAGTCGCTTGACCTTCGGCAATGCAAAAACGGTCGAGCGCTTCGAGTCCGCGTTTGAGGTAAGGATGATTCACCGCATAACCCAACACGTGAAACATCAACAGCGAGTTAATCATCGCGGGTACGATGCCCGCCCAATCACCCGGCGTATCCTGCCGTTCGATCACCCAACGTTCGGCGGCCTCGTGACCAGCGACGCGAAAAGGCACGAGACCGATGCGGTCGAGCAGCTTGAGCGATTTATCGGCGAATAAAAATAATGAGCCAACTAATGTGCCGTCATTATTTTTTAGGCTCACATCGCGGTCGGTGAATAACTCAGGTACGTCAACGCTCAAGTCGTAAACCGGACGTTTATCCAGCACGACCAACAAAGGCACGGTCGAAGAG
>JABFSD010000327.1 GCA_013140935.1 Acidobacteriota bacterium | reverse complement strand
CCCCATTTCTACTGATTGAAAACTCGCGCGGACTAAAGTCCACGCTACGTTCACAGACTGAAGTCTGTGCTACGTCACACTTCCTTTTGGCGGATGTGCATCCGCTGCAACTTGTTACCCCTACCGAAACAACGAGGAGGACGCGGGATGAAAATCGAATACACAGGACGCAATTTCACGGTATCGACAGCCATCAAAAAACACGTCAACGAACACTTCAAAAAAGTTGGCGAGTTTCTCAACGGCGATTCCAAAGCACACGTCATTCTTGCGGTCGAGAAACATCACCGCAACGTCGCTGAAATCGTCGTCAACTGGCAACACCACACGCTCACAGCGACCGCCGACACGGTGGATATGTATAACTCGACGACGCAGGCCATTGAGAAGTTACGCCGTCAGGTCGTGAAGCTGCACGACAAGATCGTCAATCGCAAACATCAAACGCGCGGCCTGAAATCACTTAAAGCCGCCACCGATGTAACGCCCGCACCCGATGCCCCACGCATCATCCGCTCGCGCCGTTACGCCGTGAAACCGCTCACGCCCGACGAAGCCCTAAGCGAAGTCGCGGCTTCCTCCGATCAATTCCTCGTCTTCCGCGACGCCGAAACCGACCGCATCGGCGTTCTCTATAAACGCAAGGATGGCAATTTCGGATTGATTGAACCTTAAATTTTAGTGGCTAGTGGTTGGTGGCTCGTGGCTAGTTGTGAAAGCTAGCCACGAGCCACCAACCACTAGCCACTAGCCACTATGTAATGACGCCTCAACTCATCATCATCACCGGACTCAGTGGCTCAGGCATGTCGTCAGCCATGAACGTGTTTGAAGACCTCGGATATTTTTGCGTAGACAATCTGCCCGTCGAACTGATTCCGAGTTTCGTGCAACTCTTCAAACACAAGGAATCGAACATCACGCGCGCTGCGCTGGGCGTAAACATCCGCGAGGGCCGCTTTCTCGACAGCTTTCCGCAAGTCTATTCGCAACTGCGCGGACGCAATGACCTTGAATTAACCGTCGTTTTTTTAGAAGCGAGTGATGCCGCATTGCAACGCCGTTACAGCGAAACGCGCCGCCCGCATCCGCTAGGCGAAGACCGCGTACTCGAATCCATTCAAATCGAACGCGAAAAACTCTCGCCGATTCGCGGGCTGGCCGATGTGGTGATTGATACGTCCGATCACAACGTACACACCTTGCGCGAGACGATGAAAAAACGTTTTGCGCCGGAAAACGCCAGCGCGGCGATGGAACTGAACGTCATCAGTTTCGGTTTCAAATACGGCGTGCCGCTCGATGCCGACCTGATGTTCGACGTACGCTTTCTGCCGAATCCCTATTTCGTACCTGAACTGCGCGAACTCACCGGCAACGACAAACCCGTGCTTGAATACTTGCAAAAAACCACGGAAGCTCCCGAAACGATTCGGCGCTTCACCGACTTGCTCGATTACCTGATGCCGCTTTATCAACGCGAAGGAAAAAGCTATGTCACCGTGGCGATTGGCTGCACCGGCGGCAAGCACCGCTCGGTCGCAATTGCCAATGCCATCGGACAACACCTGAGCCAAGGCGGCTATCACGCAAGGGTGTTGCACCGAGACGTGAAAAAGTGAAAAGTGAAAAGTGAATGGGTAACTGGCTGACGAGGCGATAATATATTTTCTCTCGTCCCATAAGTCCCATTGAACCCACCAAAGGAAACCATGCCTTTAATCGGCGGCGTCGTCGTGACGCACGGAAATTTAGCGAACGAGCTGGTGAGCGCGGCGGAAACCATCGTCGGCGATATTCGCCACATTCAAGCCGTATCTATTGGCTGGCACGACGACGTAGACATCGCCCGCGAATCCATTGCCACAGCCATCGAGCGCGTCAACGCCAACGCAGGTGTTTTGCTGCTAACTGACATGTTCGGCGGTACGCCGACGAACATCGCCTGCACCTTTCTCGAATCGTCTGCCCCTATCGAAGTCGTCACCGGCGTCAACCTGCCCATGCTGATTGCGCTGGCCGATCAGGAGCCGGACGAAACTCTCGAAGCGATGGCGCAGCGCGTCCGCGAACAAGGACAAAAAAGTATTTATCTGGCGAGCGGTGTGTTAAAACCGCTCAAGTAACGCAGGTTGTTGCCGCAGCTTCATCATCCCGTTTCATGCAACAACGAACTCTAAGCATTCCCAACAAACTCGGATTACACGCGCGCGCCGCCGCCAAACTGGTGCGACTGGCGGCTACGTTTGAGAGCAAGGTGCTGCTCGCACGCGCTGAGGCTCCGCAAAAAACGGCGGACGCGAAAAGCATCTTCAATGTGTTATTGCTCGCGGCGGCACAAGGCACTTCGTTAATCGTCAGCACAGATGGCACTGATGAAGAAGCTGCGCTCAACGCACTGTGCGAATTGATTGAAAACAAGTTCGGTGAGACCGAATGAAAACTAGCTTGACGTATCGGATTCGGAAGGGGTGAAACCATGAAACAACCCAATCGCAAAAACCGCGAAGTCCGCTGGGAAGGCATCGGCGTCTGTCAGGGGGTAGCCATCGGCAAAGCCTTTCTCGTGGACGATCCGCGCGGACGCACCGTGCGGTTCACGTTGGCGACGGCGCAAGTCCCTGCCGAACTCGAACGCTTTCGCACGGCCTTGCAACTCGCACAGCAACAGGTCGCCGAGGCCAAGGCGCGCGTGCAAGCGACGTTGGGCGAAGAGAATGCGTTTATCTTCGACGCGCACCTGTTGATGTTGCAGGACGCGCATCTCGCGGCACAGATCGAAACGTTCATACAAGACAATCAGGCCAACGCCGAGTGGGCGGTGCGCGCCGTGACCAATCACTTGCGCGAACTTTATGCTCAAGTTGCCGATGATTACTTGCGCGAACGCGGTAGCGACGTAGCAGATGTGGCTACGCGGTTGTTGAAAACGCTGATGGGTTCGCAAACCCGCGAACTCAGTGACCTCGCCGATCATTCGATCATCATCGCCGAAGACTTGCTGCCTTCGGTCGCAGCGGAACTCGACACCAATCGCGTACTCGGTTTCGTCACCAACGTAGGCGGCTGGGCTTCGCACACGGCGATCATTGCGCGCAGCCTCAACCTGCCCGCCGTCGTAGGCGTCAAAGACCTCTCACGCCGCGCGCGTTCGGGCGAAACGATTATTGTTGATGGCACGACCGGCACGGTGATTTTGCGGCCTTCGCCAGAAACGTTGCGCTTTTATACCGAACAGCAAGACCTGCAACGGCAACAACAACTCTCGTGGGTCGAAGAGCGCGACTTGCCCGCCGTCACGCGTGACGGGCAGCACATCAACCTGCGCGCGAACATCGAACTGCTGGAAGAGATCGAGAGCTTTCAACGCTTCAACGCCGTGGGCGTAGGTCTCTATCGCTCCGAGTTTCTCTATTCGCACGGTCTGCCGTCGGAAGACGAACAGTACGCGGCCTATAAGCTGCTGGCCGAAATGTCAGGCGAAGCGGGCGCGAGTGTCAGAACCTTCGATTTAGGCGGCGACAAGCTGCAACTCGAAGGCTTCAAGCCCGAACGCAATCCGGCGCTGGGACTGCGTGCCATTCGTCTGTCACTCGCGGTCGAAGAAATCTTCCGCACCCAGATTCGCGCCATCCTGCGCGCGAGCGAACACGGCAAGCTGCGCATCCTGCTGCCTTTCATCTCCAACGTAGACGAATTACGCAAGGCGAAAGAGATCATCGCTTCGTGTGAACGCGAACTGCGCGAAGCCAAAATCAAACACGCCGAAGACGTAGAGATCGGTGTGATGATCGAGATTCCCGCCGCCGTCATCCTCGCCGACGCCATCGCGCACGAAGCCGATTTTTTCAGCCTCGGCACCAACGACTTGACGCAAAGCCTGCTCGCCGTAGATCGCGGTAACGAGAACGTCAACGCACTTTTCGATTGTTTGCATCCAGCCGTCTTGCGCGCCATCAAGGCCGTAGCCGAAGCCGCCGCGCGCCAAAAGATTCCGCTCAATGTTTGCGGCGAAATGGCCTCTAAC
>JABFSD010001136.1 GCA_013140935.1 Acidobacteriota bacterium | reverse complement strand
CTACATATCCGATGCGATAAGCCATCCACGCACCTACGCACAGGCTGAACCCGCCTGCCACCAACCGCACGCCCTTATGCGCAGCGGCAAAACGTTCCGCCGTCCAATAAGCGGGCAAGCTCAACAACGCGCTCATCAACATCATTCCGCCTATCGAACCGAATCCGAAGACGATGAGAAAAAGAAACTTTTGCGAAGCCGTAGAAAGTTTTCCGACGATGAGAAACAGTAAGGCCGCGCTGCCGGCCATCCCGTGAACGATGCCGATCAGCAAGGGACGCCAGCCTAATTTAACGCCAGCAGAAGGCGCAGGGTGCGGGTGTGGATGGACGGTGTCGTCAGATTTGCGCGCCACGAAATGCCACAACACATTCAACCCTAACCCGACTAACATAATCGCTACACCGAATTCGAGTGCCTGTTCAAATTCGAGGCTGATGCGAAATTGCAGCAGAATGACCAGCACGCCCGCCGCCAGCAACGCCAGCGTATGGCCGAGACCCCACCAGCCGCCAATCAGCGCGGAGCGCCACAGGCTGCGACGTTTGCAGACCATCGTCGAGATCGCTGCGAGGTGATCGGGATCAAGGGCGTGAATCAAGCCGACGACAAAGCCTGCGACCAGCACCATCCGATTCGACGTCAGATCAATCGCCGTCAGGTCTATTGCCAACCCAACGGGCGCGAAACCAAAGGGGAAAAGAGTTGCCATAACCTATAACAAAGGCGAGGACGCGACGCTTGTGCGCCGCACCCTCGCCCAGTGAGTCTACTGCCTGAACCGTAACTGCGGTAACTTTATTCCTCAATCGTGCGCGTCACGGCGCGACTGTTGGCAAAGCGTTCGCCGAGCTTGCGCGCCGGCGTCGCATCTTCATCGCGGGACTGCATTGCTTCTTCTCCCAACGCCGTGACTCGATTCAGCGAAAGAGAATACGTTCCGGTTTTGTTGATTTCGAAAGGCGTCACGAGAATGATGTATATCCCTGTGTCAGGAAGTCCGCTCGCCGGGGCTACGCGCGCTTGCCCGCCGATGCTGCCTGCATCCCCCACCCAGCCTTGCGGTGCGAAACTACCGTTCTGATGCAAAATCAACAACGAAATATAAGAGGCCGACGTAGTGCGCACGTCTACGCGCTCGCCTTGTGTGCCCTGGAAATAATAGGCATCGAACAAAACGTTCGACGAATTGCGAATATCCGTGGCGGCAATGGTTTCATTCGTCAGGCTTTGCCCGTAAGTCAATTGGCGAATCGGTCCGGCAGAAAGTTTCAATGAATATTTGCCTACGCCGTTCGGCTGCACATTCGAACTGGTAGTGAAAATCGCGTAATCGCCCGCCAGTGGTAGCACCATCAGCATGATGGCGTTATTCGTTTCGACCGGATTTCCGTTGCCGAGCGTTTCAATATCGCCGTCTTCGCCCAACTGATCGAGGTTGTTACCCACGACGCGATAAAGCAGCAAGGCCGAATTCAACTGGTTGCCAGCAGTAGAAATATCGCGGCGCATATCCACCAGAATGGTTTGATTGGGTTGCGTCGTGCGGAAGGTATAAACGTCGAAAAAATAGGTGCGTCCCGTGCCGTCATTCAACATCTGGATTTGATCGTCCGTCGTCAATTCCCCGTTGATGGTTTGATCGAAAGCGATCGGGGAATTAACGCGAATCGGCGGCAGGAGTCCGCCAATCCTGAGGTCTACGGCATTGGAAAGAAACGGCGTAGCGAGCGGCGGTTTGGCCTGCACGACCAGTTTCACGATGCCCAGCCCGGCGGCTTCGGGCGGCAGGATGGCGTTGATCTGATCCAGTCCGGTAAACCCCGGCGCAGGCCCGGCGAACAGCACGTTGAGCGGTACGCCTTGCAACGTCAGGCTGATTGATTCAGCGACGCCATTGGCATCGTTCGGATTGGCAGCGGGAATGCGGCGTATGCCTGTGCCATACAAAACCAAAGCCGTAGGACTCGCGGTCGTGCCCGCGTCAACATCCGCCGGAGACAAATCAGCTTTGTAAGTCGGCGTAAACGTCACGGCGTCTTTGGTGGTCAAGCCCGCCGCCGCGCCTTCACCAGTGGCTTTGATCGAGAAGATGCCCGGCGACGAACGCGCGATGATGCATTGCGAGTTGCTGCCTGAGTTAAAACATCCGCCCGTGACTTGGGCGTTATTCGAATTGATGACCACCATCGTAGCGTTCGCCGAGTCAGCCAGATTCGGCGGAACGGCAAAGTTGATTTGTGCAGGTGAGACGAAAAACAAACCCGCGTCTACGCCATTCACGCGCAAGCGCACGCCGCCCAACGTCGTCGGCAAGGTCGCCGTCGAGGCAAAAAAGGCTTGACCGTTTTGCGTCGTGAACGTACCGAAAGCCGCCGCAATCGTATCGGGTGCCAACGTGCGGCGATTGGCTTCGTTGGAACTGGCCGCCTGCGCGCCATAGCTGGCCGCGTTAAGTACGATAAAAGGCGGCTGCGTTTGAGCCTGCGTCATCACGCTCGTCCCGCTCAAGAGCAAAGCGGCGAGGCAAGCGTATCGCTGATGGCGAAAGCAAAGGTGCAACAATTGATTCATTACGTGATTCATTACGTGATTCATTACGCGATTCATTACGCGATTCATTACGCGATTCATTACGTTGGATAGATGCTTCATTTTTCGGTCTCCACTTCGCTCACTGACGTGATAACAGATGTGCTCAACGTCATTAGATTGTTTGAGCGAGATTTTTTCGATGGTTAGAAAATAAGGGGTACGAGCACAACGCCCGCAATCTAAGCGGGGCGTTGTCAGGGTGTCAAGATGCGTTTCAAGTTGTTTTCATGGCGGGGCTGGCTTTGGCAAAGTCGCTAACTTTCAGCACAAGACGTATTCGGAAAGTTCAGACAGTTCGCAGACGGTGGCGCAACCTCGCCAAGTTGTGCCATCGTCGCCACGCGGTACGATCTGAGCAATGACAGGATTTGATCTGTTCCGGTAAATCCTGAACATCCTGTCAATCCTGTCCTATTCTGTTTTCGCTTTCGACAAAACTTATGTGCAATCACAACACTTCACGGCGCACGTTTCTGCGTAATTCCATCGGACTGGCCGCCGCGAGCTTCGCGCATCCGCAATCGCTCACGGCGGGACAAGTGCTTGATCGCATCAAAGCCAACGTCGGCATCCCCTGGCGCGCGCAAACCGTAGACAACCTGATCGCCGGCACAGCCGATACGCCGGTCAAAGGTATCGCTACGACGATGATGGCGACGCTTGACGTAGTGCAACGCGCGGCAGCGGCCGGCAAGAACATGGTCATCACACACGAGTCTACGTTTTTCTCGCATCAGGATCGCGTAGACCAGTTTCAGCAAGATGCGACATACAAATACAAGCTCGATTTTTTGAACCAGAACAACATGGCCGTGTTGCACTTTCACGATCACTGGCACGGACGCAAACCGGCGGACGGCATTGCTTTTGGGATGCGACAGGCGTTGGGCTGGGAAAAATATCTCGATGCGCAAAACCCGCGCGCACTCAACTTTCCTAACGTTCCGCTGGCGCGATTAGCCAAAGAACTCGAAAGCAAATTACAGATTCGTACGATGCGCGTCATCGGCGATCCGAAGCTCGTCGTCAAACGCGCGATGGCGAGTTGGGGTAATTGCAGTCTGATGCCGGGCGTACCTTTCATTTCACCCGCCGACGTTGACTTGCTCATCATCGGCGAAACACACGAATGGGAGTTGGTCGAATACGTGCAGGACATGATTACGTCAGGGCAAAAGAAAGCGTTGATCGTGCTGGGGCACATTGTTTCTGAACAAGCGGGCATGAAGTATTGTGCCGACTGGCTTAAAGGTTTTATCAACGAAGTCCCGATTGAATTCATCGCGGCGGCAGAGCCATTCTGGCGGCCTGATAAACCGGCACGATAAATCATCAGGCTGACACGGTTCGGTTTCGTTCCACGAATTTCGCCACCACCAAACTGCTAAGGAATGACTTGAAAATAAAACTGCCAGATCGCTTCTCACCGCAG
>JABFSD010001072.1 GCA_013140935.1 Acidobacteriota bacterium | reverse complement strand
GGCGCTAAGCGGCAATGATCTTTATGCCGGTGGCACTTTCACTACTGCCGGAGGCGTGTCAGCCATCAATATCGCGAAGTGGAATGGCACGTCATGGTCTGCGCTAGGCGTTGGGGTTGGAGGTGGAAACTGGGTTTCTGCCCTGGCGATAAACGGCAGCGATCTTTACGTAGGCGGTTTCTTTACCACTGCCGGAGGCAAGCCCGCCAGCAATATCGCGAAGTGGAATGGCACGTCATGGTCTGCGCTTGGCAGTGGGGTAGTCTCTAACCGTTCCTTCGGCGGCACGCCCATCAACGGGATGGCAGTAGGTGGCGGCGATTTATATGTCGGAGGTAATTTCACCATCGCGGGGAATAAGCCATCGAATGCTTTTGGCCGTTATCGGATTAGTGATGGAACTCCGCCAACCATCGCGGCAGCAGCAGCCCTTCAGCGTCAACAAGGAAGCCTCGGCACTATCTCAACCATTGCCTCAGTAAGCGATGCAGAAACGGCTTCGGGCAGCCTGACGGTAGCGGCGACGACCGTCCCCGCCGGCATCAAAATCAGCAATATCACCAACACCAACGGAAGGATCACCGCGATGATGGCGGCGGAGTGCAATGCAACGGTGGGCGCGAATACGGTGGTGTTGAGGGTAAGCGATGGCGCGTTGACGGCGACGGCGAATCTGACGGTGAATGTCAGCGCGATTGCGCCGCTTGGGTTGAGTTATGCGCCAGTGGTGGTGAGCTTCAGGCAAAATGCGGTTGCGAATCCCTCGGTGCCCTTGAGCGATAACTTCAGGGTCACCGACGTCATCATTCGCCCGACGGGGAAAGCGCAATTCAGCGGCGCTTACACTTTCAATCAGGCCAATGGTGTTATCACCATCACCGATGCCAGTGTGCCGGGTTTGTATACGGTGGCGGTGCGTGTCGAAAACCAATGCGGCAAAGTGAGCGAAGTGACGTTTCCGCTCAACGTCGTTGGTGCGTTGGTCATCAGCGAAATTGGTTTTCACGGGCCGAGACCGTATGACGACGTACTTGACTGGTATGTCGAACTATTCAACAACAGTGAGGTGCCGATTAGCACGGCAGGGTTGATACTGGGCAGGGTTTATAATTCGGTAAATCGGATTCATAGCATTGGTTTGTCACCCAATCACGTGATTCCCGCGCGCGGAACTTATCTTATAGCGGGACAAGGTTTTTCACTCGGCGTCAGCGCAACGCAGCCGAATGGTGTTATACCGGACCAACAGCTTACAGGCTTTTCTGAGTATTTAAATTTCCCAACGGCAGCATTTGCGTTGTTCAAGGGCGTTCTTGCTGAAGGCAACCGGATTGACGGAGCGGGATTGGGAAGCGGAATCGGGTCGCCAGATTTTCCTGCTTACTTTTATGAAGGACCAACTTTTCTCCCCGGGTCAGACTATGTGGTGCGAAAATTCGCTGCCAACGATTTGCTGCAAGATACACAAAATAATCAGGCCGATTTCATGTCTGGGGTGCCGGGGCCGCAAAATTCGCTGCTGCCGCCGCTGAGAAATCACCTGACGCCGTTGACTTTGTTTGCGCCTTTGGTCAGCGCCAACGCCGCGCCGAATTTTGAACGCAACGTGACGGCAGTGAATGGCCCGCAAGGGAACTATCCGCTAGGGACGTTTACGTTGCGGCGTACGATCACCAATAAAACGGGCGCTCCCATTCGCCGGTTGCGGTTGCGTATAACTGACATTAGCGATGGTTCGTTGGTAGGCCAAGCCAATATCCGCTTGCTCGATTCGGTAGACGCTACGATCAACGGCTTGCCTGTCAAAGGCGTAACGGTTGATACGCTGACGGCGCAACCTCAAGGCGGCGGATTCAATTCGACCTTGAACGTTGGAGCGGTTACGTCGAGTCAGCCGATTCCGGTGGGAGGCACGATCAACCTGCAATTCAGGCTCGGCATTGTGCGGGGCGGCAGTTACCGTTTCTTCTTTAATGTTGAAGCGGTGAATTAACGCAACTGTTTGCGCGCCTGCGCAATTTTAGCTGGGAAGCCCGCGAGTACGGTTTGTTTGGACTTGAGCCAACGCTGTGCGGCGCGGGCTTCTAGATTTTGGCGTTTGAGAAATTGCATGACTGTCTTCGGTGCCGGGCCACCTGTGACCGTGCGTACTTGCACGAAGTTCAAGGGCGACAGGGCTAGCAACAGTTCCGGTCGTTTCGATTTGAGCGGCTTGCCCAGCAAGGCGAGCGCCGTGTCTTGCAACACCGTCACGATTTGTTCGTGTGTAACTTGCGCATTCGGCATGCGTTTGGCGGTTTGGGCGACGATGCGATGCGCGAGCTTGAAACTCAGCCCTTCTTTGCGCACCAGCGTATCAGCCAGTTCCGTCATCGTGAGAAAGCTGCTCGCGGCTTTTTGTTTGAGAGCTTCTTTATCCACGATCACAGCGTCAAGCGCACCCGCCAGCAAGCGTACGGCGCGGCGCGCGTCGCTGAAGGTTTGATAAACCAACGGTTGCAACGGGTCTTCTGAATCGTTGATGTCGCCGAACGGCGTATTGTGCGCCGTCGTCATCACCGCTTGGGCTTGTCCGAAGGCTTTGCTGAGTTGAATGCGTACGTGTTCGAGCGCGACCGGATTGCGTTTCTGCGGCATGATCGAACTCGTTTGTACGAATCCGTCATTCAACGTGAGGAACGAAAATTCCTGCGTCGCCCACAACAACAAATCCTGCGTGAACTTGCCTAACGAAACCGCTGCCGTAGCCACCGCACTCATCGTCTCAAGCAGATAATCAATCCCGCCCACTGCGTAATACGAATTTTCGACGAGGCCCTCAAAACCCAATAACGATGCGGTCGTCTCGCGTTTGATGGGAAAGCCCGTCGTCGTGATCGCGCAGGCTCCCAGCGGATTGCGATTGACGTTGGCATAAGCCGCCTGCAAGCGCACGACATCGCGGCTGACGAATTCGAGCGCCGCGCTCAGGTAATGCGCCAGCGTCGTAGGTTGCGCGGGTTGCGTATGCGTATGCGCAGGCATCACGGTCGTGAGATGTTTCTGCGCCAGTCGAATCAACGCTTCGCGCAACGCCGCAAAGTCGCCGAGCAACTCCAAAATCTCGCCGCGCAATTTCATGCGATAGAGCGTTACGTCAATGTCGTTGCGGCTGCGTGCGATGTGCAACTTGCCCGCGATCTCTTCGCCGATGAGGTCACAGAGTTCGCGCTCGACATAAAAATATAAATCTTCGACCGTGCCGTCATATTTGGCGGTGGCGATTTTGGCGCGATTGAGCTTGTCGAGTCCGCGCAGAATGGTTTTGGCTTCGGCGCGCGTGACGATGCGTTGGCGCGTGAGCATTACGCAATGGGCGTAATGAATGTGCAGCAACGGTTCGAGAAAGTGTTTTTGTCCGTCAGCGAAAATATGCGTGAGGACGGTTTCTTTATAAATCGGCGCGGGGAACTTTGTCGGAGTCAGTGGTTTTGAGGAAGCCATTAGTCTTAGTTGTCAGTAACTTTTTCTGTCAAAGAATTGAGAATGAAGAATGGAAAATGCCGAGTGTCAGGGCGTGCGTTTCGATGATTTGACGATAGCTGTCAGCAGGCTCACCAATTCATCGGCGTCGTCAAAAATCGAATCGAACTCCTGCTGCGTTAGATAGTCGCTTTGGTGCAACAGCTTCAGCCAGTATTCCGTTCGGGCGGCATTTTGCAGCGCCGCACCCATTTCGCGCTGAAAGTCGAATCGGTCAGGCGACTGCTGCGCCGATTCAACATAAGCACCGACGTTCGTTCCCGTCGTAAGCATGTACTTGCTCATCACATATTCCTGCTTGTCGGTAGAGAGATATTTATAAAGCTTGATGATGCGCAATGCGAAAGCAAACGATTTGTCACGAACTGGATTGGGCTTTTGATTTTTGGTTTCTTCCATGAGTTTTTTTCTTACCTAAGCCATTCTTCATTCTCAATTCTCCATTCTTGACAGAAAAAGCAGTTTCTCTGTCAAAGAATGGAAAATGAAGAATTGAGAATGGCAGGTGG
>JABFSD010001053.1 GCA_013140935.1 Acidobacteriota bacterium | reverse complement strand
ATTTTGATCGCCTCAAAGGGCGTCATTACGCCTAGTTGTTCGCCTTCGTCACCGATGACGCGAATCTCTTTGACTCGAATGCGCTCATTGATGCGCACCGAAGGCCCACGATTGTCTCGGCGCTGCCAGCCGCCGCCACGATTGAATCCGCTGTTAATAAGCTACCTCCGCGTTAATGAATGTAACGAACCTTGAGCAATCAGCCGCTTGTGCTATTGCCGTTTTCTTCTGCGCACCATTGCCACTTGTCCTTCGGCGTGCGCGGGAATCAGCCGCTGATTGCGGCAATCCACCAAATAATCCATCTCTTCCAGTACGGTTTGCCCGATCAGTACTTCTTCACCCAACACGAGCGCGCGGCTAATCGAACGGCGTCCTTGAATTTCCACGATGACGCCTTCAACCACCGGGACTTCTTCGCGTGAACCATCGGCATACGCGACGATTTCAGTTCCGGTACGCACCAATCCTAAACGGCGCGACAGGGTGGCAGGCATCGTCAACGTCACCGCGCCACAATCCGCAATGCCACTTACTTCCAGTGAGCGGATTTTGTTACGTGGCAACTTGCGCCGCCGCGACATCTCGGCGTCTCCCCAATTAGTAAGTTTGGTTTTAACGACAACTTCTCCCATCTCAAACTCCGGGTTTTAATCAGGTCGTTAGCGCACGTGAATCATTCAAGGCTTTCAACTGCGCGCTGAATTCAGCCACAGGAATCGCGCCGATGTCGCCTTTCACTTTGTCGCGTACTGCCACTGTGCCCGCTTCGGCTTCCTTCTCGCCGACGATCAGCATGAAAGGAATCTTTTTGAGTTGCGCGTCACGAATCTTCGCGCCGATCTTTTCGCTGCGCGTGTCAATCGCTACGCGATGACCGGCAGCTTTGAGTTCGGTTTCGATTTGTACGGCGCGTTCGTTAAAGCGATCTGAAATCGGCAGCACAACGGCTTGCACCGGCGCGAGCCATACCGGAAAAGCCCCGGCATAGTGTTCAATCAAGATGCCGAAGAAACGTTCAAACGAACCCAGAATCGCGCGATGCACCATGATCGGCTGATGCCGCGCATTGTCAGCGCCGATGTATTCAATGCCGAAACGTTGCGGCAGCGTGAAATCAACCTGAATCGTCGAAAGCTGCCACGTGCGCTTAATCGCGTCTACGACCTTGAAGTCAATCTTCGGGCCGTAAAACGCCGCTTCGTCTTCCATTCGCACATAAGGCAAGCCGTATTCATTCAGCCCATCGGTCAACGCCTTTTCTGCGAGTTCCCAAACGTCGTCAGCACCAATGTACTTGTTGCGGTCAGTCGCGTGACGGACTGAAAGTTCAGCTTTGTAAGTAAAACCGAACGCCTTGAAAATCGCGTCTACCAAATCGAGACAGCCCAGCACTTCGCCCACCAATTGATCGGGCGTACAAAACAGATGCGCGTCGTCTTGCGTGAACCCGCGCGCGCGCATCAAGCCGTGCGTCACGCCCGAACGTTCGTAGCGATAAACCATGCCGTACTCAGCATAACGCTGCGGCAAATCGCGGTAAGAACGCTGCCTGGCCTTAAAGATTTGAATATGAAACGGGCAGTTCATCGGCTTCATCCGATATTCGATCTGCTCGTTTTCTTTGTCCGTCATCGGCGGATACAAACCTTCCTGATAATTTTCGAGGTGGCCTGAAATCCTGAACAACTCAGATTGCGTGACGTGCGGCGTATTCACGAAGCTATAACCGCGCCGATAAAGTTCATCATTCAAATACTGTTCGATGACCTTGCGAATCAGCGCGCCGTTCGGATGCCACAGCACCAGGCCCGGCCCAATCGCGTCGCTGAAGCTGAACAAATCTAACTCCGTGCCAAGGCGGCGATGGTCGCGCTTTTCGGCTTCTTCTTTTTGTTTGATCCACTCGTCGAGGTCTTCTTGGGAAAAGAACGACGTGCCGTAAATGCGCTGCATCTGCGGACGCGATTCGTCGCCTTTCCAATGCGCTCCGGCAATCGAGAGCAACTTGATGGCTTTGATTTTCGACGTTGAGGGGATGTGCGGGCCTAAGCAAAAGTCTACGAACGGCGTGCCTTCGATGGTGTAACAACTCACCGTCGCGCCCGCTTTGTCTTCGATCAATTCGCACTTGAGCGGTTCGCCCAGTGCTTTGAATTTCCCTGCGGCTTCGGCCTTCGTCATCTCTAAACGTTTGTATTCGAGATTGCGCTTGATGAGGTCGCGCATCTTCTTTTCGATCTTCGGCAAATCATCCGGCGTGAAACGAGCGTTCTCAGGCCGCACGAAATCGTAATAGAACCCGCCCTTCGCGTCGCCCAACAACGACGGGCCGATGCCGAGTTGCGTACCGGGATATAAATCCAGCACAGCGGCGGCCAACAAGTGCGCCGTCGAATGACGATAAACATCCAACGCCTCATCGCCTGCGTCAGGCGTAATCGCTTCGACGCGCTCGCCTTCCTGCAAGACGTAACTCAAATCAACGGGTTCATCGTGCTTGATGCCGCTGCGGAATAAACGTGCGGCGATGGCCTTTTTAGCGGCCTCGCGGTCTTGTTGCTTGATGGCTTCGAAAGCCGTTAAAGATTGTACTTCGCTCACTGCTATCTCTCTTTCGGGATGCTGTGCTTTTACGCACAACTACATTGACTACATTTGCTGTAGTTAAGGACAGTCCCAAAAGCTATCCGCAAAAAAGAGTACGGAAGAATGATTGATCTGCTTCAGGTAAGGTCCTACGTCAGCGGTTGTTACACAGATTAACGCCACGATGCCCTCAGGCTTCGTGGCTAGCTAGTTACCCCAAAAAATAGGGTGGATGTAAATCGCTTCTGCATTCGTAACAACTCTTCGGGAGCTGACGTTGAACTAAATGAATCGCGCCGCCGTCTTTAGTTAAGACGCTGGAACGTATAAAAAATAGGCTCGAGCGGATTTGAACCGCTGACCCCTACAGTGTCAATGTAGTGCTCTACCCCTGAGCTACGAGCCTGTGATGCCAAATGGGTAAAGAGTTCTCGTCCAAAAACGAGCACGCAAAGTAGCAAACGCTTCGCAAAACTGTCAACCGACGAAACGATACCCCATGCCATGCACCGTCAGAATGTATTGCGGCTGGCGAATGTTCGGTTCGAGCTTTTGCCGCAGCAAGCCGATATGCACATCCACTGTGCGCGTATTGGGCATCGCGTCGTAACCCCACACTTCGTTCAACAAGTCATCGCGCGACAGCACGGTTTCGCGGTGTTCGATCAGGTGACGTAACAGTTGAAATTCGCGCGCCGTGAGTTCAACGGCTTCATTCGAGCGCGTGACGGTCGCGCGACGAAAGTCTACGCGCACGTCGCCGAAAACATAAACATCGGCTTCGGGCGCAGCCATCGCCGGAGCGCGACGCAGGATGGCTTCAATGCGCGCGAGCAATTCGCCCGTGTCGAAAGGCTTCGTCAGGTAATCATCGGCACCGAGTTTGAGACCGAGAATCTTGTCAATTGTCTGCCCGCGCGCCGTCAGCATCATCGCGGGCGTCGTCGTTCCCCGTTGCCGCAAGTCGCGCAACACATCGAAGCCGTTTTTCTTCGGCAACCCTACGTCGAGAATCAATAGATCGAAATGTTCGCCGCTCGCCAATTGCAAACCGCGTTCGCCATCGGCAGCGGTCTCGACGGCATAGCCTTCGCTGCGCAATACGTCAGACACGATCAGCGAAAGGCCGGGATCATCTTCGACAAGCAGGATGCGTTGATTCATAGGGCGTTTGCTAGTTGTTACTTCAAGATAAGTAGCGCGTTCGTAGTTCCGCCTTTAGGCGGGCGGGTTCAGCAGCGCTGCGTAAAACGCCCGCCTAAAGGCGGAACTACGAACGCGCATGCCATGCTAGTTACTGGCAGTGACTGCGACAACTCGCGGTTGAATGAGGGGTTCGGTGAGCGCAGGCAAATGCAAGGTGAACGCGCTGCCTTGTCCGACTTTGCTTTCGACGCTGACGCGCCCGCCGTGCGCTTGCACGATAGTGCGCACCAAATTCAATCC
>JABFSD010000594.1 GCA_013140935.1 Acidobacteriota bacterium | reverse complement strand
GCGCAACCTGCTCAACCAGATGCAATCCGCTGATGACGGTTCTTCGTTATTGCTGGCAGCACGTTCGCAACGGACGGTGCGCGGCGGATTGGCGTTTCGCTGGTAGGGTGAGCCGTAGAACAAGATATCATCTTGTTCTACGGCTCACGCGGACTTCCCCGTGATGTCCGAAATCTTGAAAAGCCTTGCCCGAAAAAATGGAAGCGCCTTATGAAAATAGATGGCGTTATCTGGCTCAGAGATATTGTTGACAAGCTGGCGCGAAAGCACGGCGTTGACCAGTACGAAGTAGAAGAAGTGCTGGATAACCGCCCGAAAGTTCGCTTCGTCGAAAAAGGCGAACGAAAAGGCGAGGACGTTTATCAGGCGTTAGGCCAGACCGATGCGGGCAGGTATCTCGCGGTATTTTTCGTTTACAAAAAAACGAAGGAAGCCTTGATCCTGAGCGCCAGAGATATGGCAAACAAGGAAAGAAAACTGTATGGCAAAAAATAAACCCGCTACCTTGCCCAAGTTTAATTCGACTGCCGAGTTAGTAGATTTCTTTGATACGCACGACATGGGCGACTATCTGGAACAAATGCCGGAAGTTGACTTCGAGATAAAAATCAAACGACGAAAACATCTTATCGCGCTGGAAGAAGACGTAGTTACAAAAGTTACTCGTATAGCAAAAGCAAAGAAAGTTTCGTCAGAAGCATTGATAAACACTTGGCTAAAAGAAAAGCTGCAACAGGTGAGCTAACAGAGGCACACAATGAAAAACTCTTACACCGCCATAATTAAACAGGATGGTGATTGGTGGATCGGCTGGATCGGAGAAATTCCCGGCGTAAATTGTCAGGAAGCCTCGCGTGAGGAGTTGCTCGAAACCCTGAAAATAACTTTACGCGAAGCGCTGGAGTTTCAGCGGGAAGATGCCATCGCTTAACGTAAACACCGACTGAGTTACTATTTTACCGGTACGAAGGAGTTCGGAATGAAATACAGAGTTCTGATCGGGCAAGACGAAGACGGAATGTATGTTAGTGAAGTACCTTCACTACCCGGTTGTATTTCTCAAGGGCGAACTCGCGTAGAGGCCCTGGAAAATATCAAGGAAGCGATGGCTGCCTACCTTGAAAGCCTGGCAGACCATAATGAACCTATTCCGCCTCCGATTTCAGAAGAGCTTGTTGAGGTATATGCGTGACGACTTTGCCTCGCATCTCCGGGCGCGAAGTAGTCAAGGCGCTCAAGCAGCTTGGCTACAAAAAAGACCGGCAGAAAGGTAGCCACATCGTGCTGCGGCAAAAAATTGCCCCTTATCGGCGTGTGACCGTGCCAGACCACAAAGAAGTCGCCAAAGGTACGCTGCGCGCTATTATTCGTGAAGTCGGTCTGACGGTAGAGGAATTCATAGATTTGCTTTGAGCGTAGGTGGGAATTTTGATAAGGGAGACGACTGAGTGCCAGACTCAAACCTGAAATTAGAGCAGTTAAAGTTGGCGTACGACTACACAAAGTTTCATGTTGGACTTTACGGTACCTTAATCACCGGACTGATAGCGATACTGAAATACTGTGAAGGCACACCGTATGTATTTTTCCTAAAAATTACCGTCTGCCTCTTTTTAATTGCTGCTATGTGCGGGGCCATTCTTGCTAGTAGCTTTCTTGATGCGTATGGCAGCTATGAATTTTGGCAGTCAGAGATAGGTGACTTTTGGGAATCTAAAATTGGACCCTTCAAATGGAAATGGTTTAAGGCTAAGACTTGGGGGTTCATTGAACACGCCGCATTCTGGGTTGGTATTTTAGTTGTCGTATGCGCTTTCTTGCTAAAAGCCCGCTAACAGTTTGCGCTAGTACTTTTAAAACTTACTGTCATTGATTGGATGACGACGCCAAAATGCTCCGCAACCTGACAGGTCGCGGTACAAAAAATGATTGCCATTCCCACAATCAAAGCTCTTTCCATTGGCTCGAAACAAACGCCGAAACCCACACCCAATCTCCTGTTTGGTTGGAATACGGTTTGCCTGAATTCGGCGGTGTCGCCAAAGGCCACATCAAGAACGAAAAGAAAGATTTGAAACGATCCCCCTCGAAAACATGTTTCCCTCTGGCTGTAGCTGTCTTCAGTCCGCACGGAAACCTCAACGGCAAATGACTTCAAACGCGACAACCAAACGCATTCGCACCGGCACGATGTTGCTGCTCTTTGTGGGCAGTCTGGCGCTGATTGGCGGATTGTTTAACTTGCGCGACCGGTTTAACCACAAGCCCGTACCCAGCGACGGCGTTTCGTGGGTAGACGACCGCGAGCGCGGCGTCGTGGCCGAGTGGGTTAGTCCAACTGGCGCAGCTTATGCCGCCGGAGCGCGCGCGGGCGACACGCTCGTAGGCATTTGCGCAGGCATGTGCGACGAGAACGACACCTTCGATGAAATCACCGAAGCGCGTTACGTTCAGCTTCATCTCGATCACGTCAAAGACTCGGTCAAGAACGGTTACGGCGTGACTTATTATTTGCTGCGCCCGCACTATCCGATTCCCGAAGGCACGGTGTTTCTCGATCATCTCGACGAACGCGAAACGCACCCGAACCGCGATCTTTATCTAGCCTTGATCGGACTGATTTATCTTTTCATCGGCGGCTATATTTTATTGCGACAAGGCCGCGCGCCTTTCGCGCAACACTTTTTCGTCATTTGCCTGCTGGCCTATTTCGTACACGCTTATAGCGCGACGCTTGAGTTGCGCACGCAATTCGACAAGGCCGTAGATTTCATAGACGTCGCCGCGCTGCTCTTGCTCGTACCCGCCCTGATTCATTTCGCCGCGATTTATCCCGCGCGCCAACATTTGCTCACGCGCCGCCGCTGGCTCGCCGCGTTGATCTATCTGCCCGCCGCGTTATTGATTGCGGCGGAATGCGCGCTGCGCTTTGTTAAGCTGCGCAACTTCGTACCCGGCCTTTCGCTGGTAAATGCCAAACGCAATCTCGACACGCTCGAACTCACGTTGTTCGCCGTCGGCTTGATCGTATGCGCCGCGCTCTTTATGCGAACGTTTTTCACGGCGCGTTCGCTGACGGTACGCCAGCAACTCAAATGGATCGTCTGGGGCGTAAGCATCGCCGCCGCCGCCTTCGCCGTGTGTTATCTGCCCGCGTGGTATTCAGCGCCGCACGAAATCTCGACCATCCTCGGCGCGCTGGCTTATGCGCCGTTGCTGCTGATTCCGCTCACGATTGGCTATTCGATGGTGCGCTATCGGCTGATGGACGTTGACGTAGTCGTCCGCCGTTCGGCGGCTTATATCTTGGCTACGTTGTCAGTGGCGTTGTTATTCGGCGCAGCAATGGCTTCGACGTTTCAATTCATTCGCCCGTTGGTAGATTCGCAAGCGGCTACGTTTTTGATCGCTACGTTGTTGATGTCGGTGCTGGCGATGGTTTTCGCGCCCGTCAAAAACTGGGTGCAACAGCGCGTAGACCGTCTGTTTTATGGCAAGCAATATGATTACCGCATGACCTTGCAGGATTTCGGACGCGCGCTTTCGACGACGACCGACCTAGACCCCCTGCTCGACCGCTTGATGCAACGCCTCAAGGAAGTTTTCGCGGTCAACCGTCTCGCCATCCTGATCGAAGACAAAACGCAACTCTCAGGCTATCGCATCGCGCGCGCTCACGGGTTGACGCGCTGGCACAACGACGAACATCCGCTTTTATTGCCGCTCAATTTTGCTGAAGTGTTGCGCGAACGCGCGGCGGCTGACGGCATCGCTTTCGTGGGCAACGATGATTTCGACGCCGAGACCGACAGCGGCGACAGTCTGGCGTTTCCTACGTCTGGCCGAGCCTTGAGTTATTACGCGCCCTGCGCTTCGCGTTCGCGCATCGTGGCCGTCATCGGTTTGGGACGCACCACTGACGGCGGATTGCTTTCGTCAGAAGATTTGGAATTGCTGCGCGCCGTTGCGGGTTACGTGGCTGTGGCGATTGAGAACGCGTTGCTGCTCGAAGAACAAGCGCAACGTGCCAACGAATTCGCGCGGCTGAAAGAGTTCAACGAGAACATCATCGAATCCATCAACGTAGGCGTGATGGTCATCAGCCTCAACGGACGCATCACCAACTGGAACGGCGCACTCGAAGATATTTATACGCTGCCGCGCGAACACGCCATCGGCAAACGCATCAGCGAAGTCTTTCATTCGAGCGTCTTGCATACCTTGCGCGAACTCACCAGCAGCGACGCCTGGAACGCAGGCCAATCGGTGAATGTTTATAAGTTCAGCGCGCGTTCCGCCGACGACCGCGAACTCACGCTGAATCTTTCGCTCGCGCCGTTGCAAGGCAAGAACGCCGAAATGGAAGGCACGCTCGTCGCCATCGAAGACGTGACCGAGCGCGTCAGGCTCGAAGCGCAACTGCAACAATCAGACAAACTCTCATCCATCGGCTTGCTCGCCGCCGGCGTAGCGCACGAGGTCAACACGCCGCTCACCGGCATCTCGTCTTATTCACAGATGCTGATGTCGCAGATGCCCGACAATGACCCGCGCCAGCAACTGCTCGAAAAGATTCATCGCCAAACTTCGCGCGCATCGTCCATCGTCAACAACCTCTTGAACTTTTCGCGCACGGGCGACGACGCACGCTTCACGCCCGTTGATTTCAATCGCGTGCTGGACGACACGATCCAACTGCTCGAAGTGCAATTGCGCAACACTGAGATCGTGGTCGAACGCAACTACGAAAAAGACCTGCCGCTCATCTCAGGCCACGCGCCCAAGCTGCAACAGGTCTTCATGAATTTGATCATCAACGCGCGCGACGCCATGCCACAGGGCGGCACGCTTGAGATTACGACTGAGAGCGACATTGATTCGGTTTACGTCAGCTTCCGCGACACGGGCAACGGCATCGCGCCCGAACACCTTGCCAAAATTTACGATCCCTTTTTCACCACCAAACAAATCGGCAAAGGCACGGGACTCGGCCTCGCGGTGAGTTACGGTATTGTGCAAGACCACGGCGGGCAAATTTCCGTGATAAGCGAACTCAATCAGGGGACGACGTTTCGTATCGCTTTTCCTGCCATACAAACTCGTTTAGAAATTGCGACAGACTAGGATCATTGCCCAGTAACTCCCCTCATCAAAAGTCTTTTCCGGTGTAGTTCCCGACCCGTAGAAAAAAAATGTGCCAATGCCTGCCTCAAGCGCTACAAGGTCGCACGCATCTAAAAATCGCTATAATTCGACTGCTGATATAGGCGCAAACTTGAAACTCGGCCTTTGCAGGCTGAACATTTGCGCTTACACAGGCAGAAGCAGTATGGTTCATCTTCTCTGATAACCTTTGGCGGAATGGCCCGCCGCTTATGATTATTCCCGTGTCTGCTATTCCGCTGGTTTCGATAGTTACGCCTTCCTTCAACCAAGGCGCGTTTATTGCGCAAACGATTGATTCCGTCTTGGCGCAGGATTACGCCAATCTGGAATACTTAATTATGGACGGCGGCTCGACCGACGAAACCCTTGACGTGTTGCGTAGTTATGGCAGTCGCATACGTTGGATATCCGCCAGCGATGGCGGGCAATCCGCTGCAATTAACCGGGGCTGGCAAATCTCACAGGGTGAATTTCTCGCCTGGGTTAACTCTGATGACTTGCTCAAACCCGGTGCCATTCGTGAAGCGGTGTCTGCGTTTCACCAACAGCCTGAAACCGCTATGGTATATGGTGAGTGCGATTATATTGATCAAACTGGACGCATTATCGGCCAATATGCAACGCGTCCATTTGATTATTATGACTTACTGAAATCCGTTGCAAATTACCTGCCCCAACCCAGTGTGTTTATCCGGCGGGCGGCACTTGAATCCGCAGGCTGGCTAGACGAATCTTTGCATTATTTGATGGATTACGATCTTTATTTACGGATAGGCAATCGTGGCTCCGTTGCATTTATTGCGCGTCCTCTGGCCGCGCTTCGCTTGCATGATGACGCCAAATCGTTGGATAGACTGGCGGCCTTTGGTGAAGAAATGGTAAGGATTATCGAACGGGCTTTAAGTTCAAATTCCCTGCCGCCGGAGCTACGATCCTGCCGCCCGGAAATTATGTGCAATGCTTATATTTATGCCGCATCGTGCAGCTATTGGAGTGGTGAAATAGCACAAGCGAAAAAGTGGCTGCGCCACGCCTGGCGCGAAACTCAATTTCCTTCATTTCCCAGGCGTCTGGCGCGATTGACCTTGCTGGCTGCGCTCGGAACCTATGGGCGAGAACGAATCGAACGTTGGCATCCGAATCCCTATACAACGCTGCTCGATAATGTTTCTTAAAAAGATTGTAGTAGGTTGCCGCTGGTCGAAGCAGAAGTGTTCGCGTAATGATTGCTCCAACGCCATCGAAACTGGATGTTTGTTTTTACTTGTATTGACGAGAAAGCAAAAAAGGCGGCTGCGGAAAATAATAAAAGGCGCTGCTGTCGTGGGAAACTCTTTGCCAGCAGCGCCTGAGTAGAATTGTGGTTACCTTCCTCACCCTGGTAACCACGGACACCGTAAGTGGATAGGTTCCACTTCTTGGTATCTCGTTGCCCCACTGCCCCTAAGGCGAAGATCGTGCCAGAAACTAGGCCACCTCTAAAAGAGGCTGTAACTCTAACCATTTTAGCATTTAAGAATATTCAACCTGTTTCATCGAATCGCCTATGGCACTTTAATGCTGGAAATAAGTACTCAAATAGAGAAAAAGTGCTATGAATTTTTTACTCGCTTCTCATTTATTTAGGCCATTCAGCCCATCTGGTGAGCCAAAACTTTACGAACGAGGAGACGATCTGAAACAGTTGGCTTTGCCCGCAGGTTGAGAGGGAGACTTCGTTCTATCGCCGCAATCAAATCGCCCTTTGCCGCTACAAAGTGATGGTGGTATTTTGACGCCGCCGTTGCGGCAATCCCCGTGGCAATGGATTTCCCGTTCGTGAAAGCAAGAAACTCTATGTGCAAAATTCAAGCGCCTGCTTTTTTCGTAGCTGTGCTGTGGGTCGCCTTGAGCGCGTCTGCGGCACACGCGCAATTTACTTTCGATAAACCCAAGGCCGAACCGCCGCTACCGAATCCTTATACGATGAGCGTCAAACGCGAACAGATTCTGGATGCCGCGCGCGAGGTGCTGAAAGCCTGCGCCATTGCTTTGGATGAAGACTTGAGTCGTCCGGCAGAAGGCAAGCTCGTTACGAAGCCGGTGGTTTATAGCCGAGGGGTGACGGTAAAAAACGACCTCGAATATCTGGCGACGTTTCCGGCAGGCGACGTGCGAAACTGGTCACAGGGCCGTTACGTCTTGGAAATCATCGCCGTGCCCGTAGATCAAAAGCGTTCACAACTGCAAATCAATGCCACGATACAAGGCCGCGTGGCCGATCCGAACGGTTCGCTCAACTGGATCGAAGGCAAATCGAATGGGCGGCTGGAAGACGAGGTGTTGCGCGGCATGGCCGGCAAGACGCTGGGCGTAGATCTGACCATCAAAGGTAAGACGCAACGGCGCTTGTTGAATTGCGAATACTGACCCGTTTCGATGATGTGGCGCTTGCTTTGTGTGCGCGTTGTGTTAGAAAGGCGACGCTATGGTGCGTAAGGTTTTCACTTCCTTTTTCTGGTTGGGCTTGCTGTTGGGCACGAGCGTAGTCGCTTCTGCGCAAACGGCGGAAGTGCCGACGACGGCGGCGGAAGAACAGAACGAAACCTTTCGCGATACGCTGGTGAAGATGCGCATCAAACGTGAAGAAGAAGAACACAAAAAGAACGTCACCAAAGCCGAACAAATCAAAACCTTTGCGGCGGAGTTGCTAAAAGCCGCTATGCCGAATTCCCTGCCGCGCCTCGCGGATAAAAAACTCAAAGACATCGAAAAAAACGCGCGCACCATTCGCACCGATTCCGGCGGCGGTGAAGACACGCCGCTCGAAGAGCCGCCAGACAATTTGGACGCGGCGTTAAAGCGGTTGGATGAAGCGAGCGATCACCTTTTCAAACTGATGGAAAAGACTTCGCGCCACATCGTCTCGGTCACGGTCAGCGCGCAGGCGACGGAAATCATTCAACTGAGCAAACTCTTGCGCACCTATCTGCGGTAACGTCTATGCCGGTCAAACAAGTGTGGCAAATATGGCAAATGTGGCAAGCCCTGCTGAGTTCCCTGTTGTTATTGGCGTTGGTCGGCTTCGCCTTGTCGCAGGAGCCTCTGCCGAAATTGCAGGACAAGCAACAGCCGGAAAAGAAACCCGAAGAAAAAGTCGAAGAAAAACCCGATGACCCGATTTCGCCGATCTTGGTTGATACGAGCGTCGTCGTGTTGAATGTCACCGTCACCGATTTCGGCGAAAATTTCGTCGGCGGCCTCAAGCGCAGCGATTTTGCGATTCTCGAAGACAAGTTCCCACAACCTATCGCTGACTTTTCGGTCGAAGTGAAACCCTTTGCCGCCGCGATTCTGATTGATGCCAGCGCCAGTATGGGCGACAAGATGACACTGGCGCGCTCGGCCTGCACTTCGTTCGTTGACGGTTTACGCGAAGACGACGTGTTCGCCATTTACAGCTTCACCGGCACGAAGGTGAAACAAGTGCAGGATTTCAGCGACATCCATGACATCTCGGATTTTCTATGGGATATGCGCCCTGACGGAATGACGCCGATGTATGACGCGCTGGTAAAGGCAACCGAAGACTTATTGAAGCGTCCCGAACGTCGCCGCGTCATCCTGCTGGTTTCTGACGGAGCCGATAGCACCAGCAAGGCTACGTTGGATGAAGTGATTCGCAAGGCCACCGACGTAGGCATCACGATTTATTGCGTAGACCTCAGCGACCGGGGCGTCTATAAAACGACGCCGCGCGACAACGGGCCTGAGATCATGAAAAACCTCGCGCAAAAAACCGGTGGACGTTTTTATACTTCGCCCGGCGGCGGCGCGTTGCGCGAGGCCTTTGCGCAAACCGTCGAAGAGTTGCGCCACCAATACACCATCACTTACGAGCCGCGTAACGAGAAGAAAGACGGCAAATGGCGCGCGGTCGAGGTGCAACTCAAAAACCCTGCGCTCAAAGCCCGCACACGCCTGGGCTATTACGCCGCCAAAGCCAAAAAGTGAGCGCGGCGCGGCGTATCAAAACTCCGGCAGCTTACCGCCGTGTCCGTTCACTTTAGAAATCTTGCGTCCGCGCAAACGCCGTTCGTAATCGTCCGCCATCTCGCGCAACTGGGTAATGACGTGCTGCAAGCGTTCGCCGGTATGGGTGAGTTCGAGCATTTCCTGTTTCTCGGTCAGCGACAAATCCAGATAAGCCGCCAGCATGAAACTCAACTCCTGCGGGTCTTCGGGTAACTCTGGCAATTCTTCGTCGCGTTCGTTTTCTTTGATCTGTTGCGCGAGTTTGGCAATGCGCTCGAACAGCGACTTGGCTTCAGCCGTCTCTTCTGAAAAATCTTCAAAGGCGGTTTCGTCTTCAAAAAACTCTACGCGCGCTTGCAGGTAAGGCTCGCCTTCTTCGTAATCCAGCAAGCGAAAGCGTTGCTCGCCTACGCACAAGATGTTAGAGCGCCCGTCGTCCATTTCCTGCGCGATGACGACTTTGGCCGTACAGCCCACGCTGCCCAACAACGGACGCGCTGTGGCATCGTCCAGCACCGCTACGATGCCAAAGGTCTTATCGCCCGCAATCACATCTTTGAGCATCTGGCGATAACGCATCTCAAAAATATGCAGCGGCGTCACCACACCGGGAAACTGCACGATCTGTAGCGGGAAAAGTGGAAGGATGGTTGATGAATCCATATACTGCGCGCCTATGAAAATGTCTGAAGCTCAGTTACGCCAACTCAAACGCGAAAACATCTTACACCGCTGGGGCTTGACCGCCGAAGAACTCACGCAAATCGTAGATGCCAACCCCAGCATGCGCGGCCTAATGATGGGTTACGTCGCTGAATACAAATTGCGGCGTATGTATTTTGAAGACGCTCGCATCACTGCTCTGATCAAAGACGATGACCATGACCGCAAGAGCAAAGGCGATATTCGCATCAATTATCGCGGGGCTTCTTTCCGCATTGAATGCAAATCGTTGCAAACCAATCTCACTAAAAAACACGAAACAGGTTTTGCAGCAACTTATCAATGTGACGCCAGCGATAGCCGCATTGTGCGTTTCAGTGACGGCTCAGAAGTCAAAACAACTTGCTTGCTCACAGGCGAATTCGACATCGTTGCGGTCAATCTTTTCGCGCTGGAAGAAGAATGGCGTTTTGCTTTTGCACTTAACCGTGACTTGCCCCGCAGCCGTTACCGCAAGTATGCCGAACTGCAACAGCGCGAACTCATCGCATCTTCGATCAAGATTGCTTATCCGCTGGAACCGCCTTACGTGGACGATCCGTTTGTGTTGCTTGATCGCCTGCTAGATGACGCATCATTGCGATAGAAGCCAGTTGCGAACGCGTTGCGCCTTTCACGAAGACCAAAAAGTAAGAATGGTTTTTGCGAGCATGTAATTGCTTCAACATGCGTGTGACACCTGGACGATTGAGCCGCGTCAAAACAAACAGGTCTTTCGCATAAAAGCCAAGCAAGTGCATATTCATAATGATTTCAACGTGTGTCAGCCGTTGTATGCCTGCGCTCACTTCGTCTTGACATTTAACAATCAAAATCCCGCCTTGCTTTAACACTCGCTTCGCTTCAATCGCCGCCTGCACATACATTTCCAACACAGCATCATGCCACTTGCCAGTGATTTCCTGCGGACGCTGCCCATTTGAGTAACTATCCTGAAACGACTCGTGCGTGCCTTGTCCCGCAAAACTCTCATCGTCACGATAAAGCCCTTCCATATAGGGCGGATCAAGCACCACGCAATCCAATTCGTTATCGGCGTATGGCAGGCTTCGGCAATCTACGCCAGTTTTCAAATCAGTCGCGAGCAACGTGTAATTATCCAAATCCACCTTGCGCCAAAACACGCCCTTGCCATAAGTCACGTCGGCGATCTTTGCCCCCTGCGGTACGTGCAAAGCCAGTATCTGCGGAAACAAATCAGCGTTCTCGCCAAGGTGCGAAGAGACGACCAAGTTCGTAGTCGTCTCTCCGTCAGGCGATTTGCGCCGTTTCTTATCGCCGCTGCCATTTACCGGCACCGCGACATCCAATAATGACATTTGTGCTTTAGGCATAAAGTTAATCGCCGACTTGCAACACGGCGAGGAAGGCTTCTTGCGGAATATCTACTTTGCCGACGCGCTTCATGCGTTTTTTGCCTTCTTTTTGTTTCTCTAACAATTTGCGTTTGCGTGAGATGTCGCCGCCGTAACATTTCGCCAGTACGTTTTTGCCCATCGCTTTGACGGTTTCGCGGGCGATGACGCGCGAACCAATCGCCGCTTGAATCGGAACTTCAAACATCTGGCGCGGGATGAGCTTGCGCATTTTGTCTACGAGTTGGCGACCGCGATGGTAAGCCGTGTCTTGATGGATGATGAGCGAGAGTGCGTCTACGATCTCGCCCGCGACGAGCATGTCTAGCCTGACGAGTTTGGAAACCCAAAAGCCCGCGAAGTGATAATCAAGCGAAGCGTATCCGCGCGAAACCGATTTCAAGCGATCGAAGAAATCCAGCACGATTTCATTGAGCGGCAATTCATAAGTCAGCTTGACGCGCGTCGGCGTGATGTAATCGAACCCTTTCTGAATGCCGCGCTTTTCTTCGAGCAGCGCCAAGATGTTTCCGAGAAATTCGTCGTTGGTCATTATCATCGCTTCGATGATCGGCTCTTCCCATTTGGCGATGTCGCCCGCTTCGGGCATTTTTGAAGGGTTGTCCACTTCCATCACTTCGCCTTTGGTGGTCGTGATGCGATAACGCACGCTGGGCGCGGTCGTGATGAGATCAACGTTGAATTCGCGCTCTAAGCGTTCCTGCACGATTTCCATGTGCAGCAAGCCTAGAAATCCGCAGCGAAAGCCGAAGCCCAGCGCTGCCGAAACTTCCGGCTCGAAGAAAAACGACGAATCATTCAAACGCAATTTCTCAAGCGCGTCGCGCAACTCTTCGTATTGGTGCGACTCAATCGGATAAAGCCCTGCGAAAACCATCGGCTTGATTTCCTGAAAGCCGGGAAAGGGTTCGAGCGTACCGCGCGCGGCTTCGGTCACGGTGTCACCGATGCTCACGTCGGCGACGGTCTTGACGTTGGCGACGATGAATCCGACTTCGCCTACGCCGAGCTTATCAATCGGACGCGGCTTGGGCGTCAGCACGCCGAGGTCTTCGACTTCATGCACGGTGCCGCGCATCATCAGACGAATTTTCATGCCGCGCCGCAATTCGCCGTCAATCACGCGCACCATCACGATGACGCCGCGATAAGGATCAAACCACGAATCGAAAATCAAAGCCTTGAGCGGCGCGTCTAACACGCCACTCGGCGGCGGTACGAATTCGACGATGCGTTCGAGAATCTCTTCGATGCCGATGCCCATCTTCGCCGAGGCCAGCACGGCGTGGTCAGAGGGAATGCCGACGATGCGTTCGACCTGTTCGAGCACGCGGTCGGGTTCCGCGCCGGGCAGATCAATCTTGTTGAGTACGGGGATAAGTTCGAGGTTGTGGCTGACGGCCAGATAAGCGTTGGCGAGGGTTTGGGCCTCTACGCCCTGACTCGCGTCAACGACAAGCAACGCGCCCTCACAGGCCGACAGGCTGCGCGAGACTTCGTAGCTGAAATCTACGTGGCCGGGCGTATCAATCAAGTTGAGAATGTAATCCTTCCCGTCCTTCGCCGTGTAATTCAACCGCACCGCGTGCGCCTTGATCGTAATGCCG
>JABFSD010000089.1 GCA_013140935.1 Acidobacteriota bacterium | reverse complement strand
ACCCGCCGCGCCCGCACAGGCTGTGCCGACCGTTACCGCGCCCGTCTCTGTGCCCGCGAAACTTATTGCCGAAGAAGATATGCTTTATCGTCTCGGCCCGGGCGATGTCATCGAAGTGCGCGTTTTCGGCAAGCCCGAAATGAGCCGCGAATATCGCATTGACAACCTCGGACGCATGCGCCCGCTGTTTATCCAAGAAGAACTGGCCGTTACCTGTTTGACCGAGATGCAGTTGGCGCGGCTGATGGAAGATAAGTATCGCAAATATCTGCGCTCGCCCGTCGTTGACGTATTCGTCAAGGATTATCAAAGCCAGCCTGTCGCGGTGATGGGAGCGGTCATGCAACCGTCGCGGTTTAAGTTACAGCGCCGCATTCGCTTGCTCGAATTGCTGAGTCAGGCGGGCGGGCCGAGTGGCAGCGCCGGCACGACGATCAATCTCATTCGCACCAAAGAATATGATCACTGTATGCCGCATCAGGCTATCAAGAAGCTCTCTGATGCGCCCGTAGACCCCAACGCACCCGGTGAACCATTCGACGGGCAATTGATTACGCTTAACTTGCGCGATGTCTCGCGCGGCAGGCCCGAAGCGAATATTTACGTCGAACCCGGCGATGTCATCAGCGTGCCCGAAGCCGATCAGGTGTTTCTCACGGGCGGCGTCATGCGCCCCGGCCCGATTCCTTTGCGTCAAGCGTTGCGGTTGTCAGAAGCCATCGGCATGGCAGGCGGTTTTTTCACGGACGTATCGAAAAAAGATATTCACGTAAGCCGCCAAATCGCCAACTCAACCCAACGTGAAACCATTAAGGTTGATTACGATGCTATCGAAAAGAAAAAAGCCGATGATCCCATTTTGCAACCGGGCGATTTGATTGAGGTACGATCCTCGACGGCCCGCGGCATCGGGCGCAGTTTATTAGGAATTATCGCCCCCACGGCGGCGCAATTACCTATGCGCATCGTAAGGCCTTATTAACCGTTATTTAGTAACTCACCTTTTCAATGTTGTTTGGCTAGCTAACCTTTCATGCAAGTAGAAGAGCGCAATAACAAGTTAATCACCGCCGACGAAGCGGCGACGCAGTTAGATTTATTACGACGCGATTATGGTTACGGACGCGGGGGTGCCCACGAACCCGATGAAACGCACCTGCGCGATTATTGGCGCATTATTCGCCGCCGTCTGTGGGTGCCGATGACGGTGATGATACTCGCCGTTACCTTGACGACAATTTATAACTTGCGGCTGCCTTCGATTTACGAAGGTGTAACCCGCATCGAAATCGCCGGCAAAGATCGCGTCGTAAATCTTAAAGATATACAACTCAATCTCGGCGGTTCGGAAGACCCGGCTTATTTGGCTACGCAACTGAAAATCCTTGAAAGCCCCAACATCGCTTATCGCGTAGCCAAAGCGCTCGAACTCGACCGCAACCGCGCTTTTATGGCGGACAATAAAGCTCCGCGCCCCGCCGGTAAACTCGCCATTAGCGAAGACGATGCCAACGAACGCGCTGAGATGGAGCGCTTGCGCGACGTAATTAATGGGTTGTTGGGAAACGTAAAATTTACGCCCGTGCGTGACACTCATTTAGTAGACATTCGTTTCCGGCATACCGACACTGAAATGGCGCGCAAGATTGCCGATAAATGGGCCGAGGTGTTTATTCTGAATGACACAATGGATCGCCGCCGCGCTAACCGTCAATCGGCGGATTTTCTTAACATCAATATCGCCGAATATAAACTTAAGTTACGCAATGCCGATGAAAAACTGTTTAATTACACGCGCGACCACAAGGTCGTGACCTTTGACAGCAAAGAAAACCCCGTGCAATCGCGGTTGGCGGCGCTTAATCAAATGCTGCTCAACGCTGAACAGGATCGCAAAGGATCGCAAGCCGCTTATGAGTTGAGCAGGAGCCTGAAAGACCCCACGACGATTCCTGAAATTCAAAAAGACACGCTGGTGCAGGAAATCGGACGCCGTTTGTCTGAGTTACGGCAAAACCGCGAAAAGCTCCTGGTGGAATACACCGAAGAATGGCCCGAGGTAAAAACGGTAAACCAACAAATCGCTCAACTCGAAGGCGAATTGCGCGCCGCTCATCAACGCATTTTGAGTACGATTGAAAATCTTTATAAATCTGCGGCACAAAAAGAATCAGGCTTGCGCACCGCCTATAAACAACAAGAATCAGTCACGCTCGACCAAAGCCAGGATTCCATCATGGCAAAGATGTTGCAGGCGGAAGTGGATACCAATCGCAACATGCTCAATACCCTGCAAGCGCGTCAGGCCGAAGTCGAAGTCTCTGCCGCCGCTCTGGTCACCACGAATATGTTTGTGCGTAACTACGCCCCGCAACCCGCGATTGTCGCTCCGAACCGCATGCAAAATATCTTGCTGAGTTTGTTGCTGAGTTTGTTAGGCGGCGTGGCGTTGGTGTTATTCCTCGATTACATCAATAACAAAATTGATTCCGTCGAAGATATTGATCGTTACCTGCGTTTGCCTGCGCTCGGCGTGATTCCGGTCTTCGAACAACCCAAAGCACGTAAAGCTCTTGCCAGTGGTGAAGAAAGCGACAGCCGCGAACTCGTAACAATTAATAACGGCAACAACGGAAATAACGGCAGCGTCATTCTCACCCAGGTTGAGAGCAATTCTTCCATCGCCGAAAGCTATCGCCAGTTGCGCACCTCGTTGTTACTCTCATCGGCAGGCCACGCGCCGCGCACCTTGTTAGTCACCAGCAGCCAACCCGCCGAAGGTAAAACCACGACCAGCGTCAACACGGCGATTTCACTGGCCCAAACCGGCGCTTCGGTCTTGATCGTAGACGCCGATTTACGTCGCCCGCGCGTACATAAAATATTCAATCTGAAAAATAACGTCGGGCTTTGTAACTACCTCGCGGGCGATTGCGATTTGGCTTCGTTAATTCAGATTGCGATGCCGAACCTTTATGTGTTGCCGGTCGGCCCCTTGCCGCCCAATCCGGCTGAGTTACTCGGTTCGAGCAAAATGAAAATTGTCGTGGAAACACTGGCTTCGAATTTCGATTACGTGGTGATTGACTCGCCGCCGGTTTCTTCGTTCGCCGACAGTTTGATTCTTTCTTCGCTGGTCGAGGGCGTCATCATCGTCGTGCGCAGCGGCTTCACCCCGCGTGAAATGGCGCAACGCACCAAGGCGCACCTGCAATCGGTCGGCGCGAAAATCCTGGGCGTTGTCATTAACCAGATTAAGTTACAGCCGCACGATTATTATTATTATTCGAGTTATTACAGTCGCTATTATTACAGCGGCGGCGACAGCGAACGTGACAGCGCCGTCGGTGCCGACTGACACGACCCACACAAGTTCTTCTTTCTTGCATTTCCCACACATACCCGAAATCGGCTGGGCATCCGTAGCGGTTTGACGGCGCGAATGTCCCCGCCTTTGTGTGGCTAATCATCAGATGCTGCCTCGACACGAGGTTTCCTTTAACGGTTTATTGACGACGGACGTGTGTCTGTTCGTCAGCAACTGAGCTATGTGCGGAATCATCGGCATCGTCACAACTCGACCGCGCGCAGCAATCACTGACGCTTTGTTACGTGGCACGCGCGCCCTCGCTCATCGCGGCCCCGATGACGAAGGCTTCGAATTTCTGACCACGCCGCACGATGAGTTAACCGTAGCTTTCGGCCAACGCCGGTTAGCTATTCTCGATCTATCCGCCGCCGGTCATCAGCCGATGCGCGATGCCGCGACGGGTAACTCAATTACCTACAACGGCGAAGTCTTTAATTTTCACGAAGTTCGTCAACCACTCGAAGCGCGCGGCCAGCGGTTTCATTCGAATTCCGACACTGAAGTTTTGTTACAAGGTTTAAGCGCACAGGGGCTGGAAGCCGTCGCCGATTGGCGCGGCATGTTTGCCCTTGGTTTCTGGCAGGCTCGTGAGCGTAAGTTGCTTTTGCTCCGCGACCGCTTAGGTATCAAGCCGCTTTATTATTTTCACGACGGGCAAACCTTTTTAT
>JABFSD010000319.1 GCA_013140935.1 Acidobacteriota bacterium | reverse complement strand
GCGCGGCTCCAATTCCGGTAAATTGATTGCATACAATCAATTATGACCTATTCCGCCACTTGTGTAGAAACTAATGCTTGGCGAGGTTGCGCTACGGTTACCCCGTAACCTGCTTGCTCCAGAGAGAGCCCCAGAGAGCGTTTGTTTCTATGAGCTGTGAAATGTCTGAAGACAAACTGGTGCAACAGACCGCCGCCGATTATTTGCGCGACGAGTTGGGTTGGGAATCGGTCTATGCCTTTAACGACGAAGTGCTGGGCGTTGACGGTACGTTGGGGCGCGTGAGCGAACACGAAATCGTCTTGACGCGCTATGTGCGGGCGGCGTTGGTCAAATTCAATCCGGGTTTGCCCGCTGAGGCTTATGACGCAGCCGTCAGAACACTGACCGAAACCAGCGCCGCCAAAACGCCGCTGCAAACCAACCGCGAAAAATATCAACAGGGCAAAGACGGCGTGCCGGTCAAGTTCCGCAACGAGCAAGGCGTGACCGAAGAACGCCGCTTGCAGGTGTTTGATTTCAAGCAGCCAGAGAACAATCACTTTCTCGTGGTGCGCGAACTGTGGGTGCAAGGCTCGCCTTATCGCCGCCGCCCTGACTTGATCTGTTTTGTGAACGGCTTGCCGCTGGTTTTCTTTGAACTCAAGAACATTCACAAAGACATTCGCCGCGCCTATAACGAAAATCTCAGCGATTATAAAGACACCATCCCGCACGCCTTCGATCACAACGCGCTCATCGTCTTGAGCAACGGCGACGGCGCGAAACTCGGTTCGCTGTCGAGCAAATACGAACACTTTCACGAATGGAAACGGCTGGACGAAGCAGACCTCGGCGCGGTTGCGTTCGAAACTTTGCTGAAGGGCGTTTGCGCAAAGAAAAACCTGTTGGACATCTTCGAGAATTTCATCGCCTTTGATGAAACGACGGGACGGCTGGTCAAGATCGTCGCACGCAATCATCAGGTTTTGGGCGTCAATCGCGCCGTCGAAGCCGTAAGCCAGCGGGAAGAGCGCCACGGCCAGTTAGGGGTTTTTTGGCATACGCAAGGCAGCGGCAAGTCTTATTCGATGGTGTTCTTTGCTGAGAAAGTGCATCGCAAGTTGCCGGGCAGTTTTACGTTTTTGATTCTGACCGACCGCGACGATTTGGACGATCAGATTTATAAAACCTTTGCGGGTTGCGGCGTCGCCGATCACAAAAAAGACGAATGCCGCGCCGCGTCAGGCCAGCATCTGCAAAAGCTGTTGGCGACTGACAAGCCTTATGTGTTCACGATGATTCAGAAATTCAATAAGGACGTTGACCCCGCACAGCCCTATTCTGACCGCAACGATCTCATCGTGATTTCAGACGAAGCGCACCGCACGCAATACGGTCGGCTGGCGCTGAATATGCGCAACGCCTTGCCGCGCGCTAATTACATCGGGTTCACCGGCACGCCGCTGTTCAAAGACGACGAAGTGACCAAGCGCATCTTCGGCGATTATGTCTCGACCTATAACTTTCAACGCGCGGTCGAAGACCAGGCGACCGTTCCGCTGTTTTATGACAATCGCGGCGAGAAACTGAAAGTCACCACTGACAAGATCAACGAAAAACTCGCCGCCAAACTGGAAGAGCAAGACTTGGATTTAGATCAACAAGCCCTGCTCGAAAGAGACCTGGCGCGCGATTATCACGTCTTCACGGCAGAGAGCCGCTTGCAACGCATCGCGCAGGATTTCGTTGAGCATTACACGACGCGTTGGGAAACGGGCAAAGCCATGCTCGTGTGCTTAGACAAGCTCACCACCGTGCGAATGTTCAACCTGATTCAACCGCTGTGGCAGGAAAAGATTCGACAAACCGCCTCCGCCCTCAAACGCGCGCCCGACGAACAGGAAGAGATCGCTTTGCGCCGCCAGTTGGAATGGTTGCAGCAAACCGAAATTGCCGTGGTGGTGAGCGAAGAGCAAAACGAGATCAAGCGGTTTAGGGAATGGGAACTCGATGTGGTTCCGCATCGCACGAAGATCAAGCACGGTTATGAACTGGCCGACGGCAAGACGCTGGATTTGGAATCGGCCTTCAAAAACGATGAGCATCCGTTTCGCGTCGCCATCGTTTGCGCGATGTGGCTGACGGGTTTCGATGTGCCGAGTTTGGCGACGTTATATCTCGACAAGCCGCTCAGGGCGCATACCTTGATGCAGGCCATCGCCCGCGCCAATCGCGTTTATGAAGGCAAGAACAACGGCTTGATCGTAGATTATTGCGGCATTCTCAAAAATCTGCGCAAGGCGCTGGCTACGTTTGCGACGGGCGAGGCTGACACCGACGAAATTGACGAAGACGATTTGCCCGTCAAACCCAAAGAAGAACTGGCCGAAGAGTTAGCCGAAGCCATCGCACTGGTCAGCGCTTTTTTGCAGGAACGCGGCTTCTGTCTGGACGACCTGAAAGAAAAGACGGGCTTCGCCAAAAACGCCGCCATCGTCGCCGCCAAAGAGGCTGTGAATCTGAACGACGAAACGCGCAAGCGGTTTGAGATTCAAGCGCGCGAAGTCTTCAAAAAATTCAAAGCCTGCCTGGGCAACATCGAAGCGGCGAATTTGTATAAACGCGATTACGACGCGATTGATATTGTTTATAAAAAGCTGCAAGCCGACCGCGCCCAGGCCGACATCACCGCCATCATCAAAGCCTTGCACACAGCCGTGGACGACATCATCGCCACCGACGCCGGCCAATCCGTCGCTGACCACGGCAAACTTTATGACATCAGCCACATTGATTTTGAAAAGCTGAAGGCTGAGTTCGCCAAGTCGCCGGCCAAAAATACGACGGTGCAAAACTTGAAAGACGTTGTCGAAAAGCGGCTGCGCCAAATGATCGCCAAAAACCCGATGCGGGTTGATTTTCAACTGCGTTACCAACAAGTCGTAGACGAATATAACCGCGAGAAAGACCGCGTCACGATTGAGCAATCATTTGAAGACTTGCTGAAATTCGTTGAAACGCTGGATGAAGAAGACACCCGCGCCCTTCGTGAGGGGCTGGAAGAAGAAGCCTTGCCGCTGTTTGATTTGCTGATCAAGCCGGAGCTTTCAGCGAAAGAGCGCAACCGGCTGAAACAAGTCGCGCAGGCCTTGCTCGCCCAACTCAAGGCTGAAAAGCTGCGCATTGATCAATGGCGTGAGAAAGAGGCTACGCGGTCTGCGGTTAGGGTGTTCATTTACGATTTTCTTTATGACGAAAAGACCGGACTGCCGATTGATTGGTACAGCGAGACGGAAGTGAAACAAAAAGCGGAGACGATTTTTCAATACGTCGTGCATCAATACCCCAGCGCCATCAGCCCCGCCTATCTGGGTCATGCTTAATCAACCACACCGCCGCGCTTGCCGACAGCTTGACGCTTTCCGCTGCATCTTCCATTGCTAATCGCTCAAGTGGTTCCAACGTCGCACGCACGCGCTACCGCCCTAGCGCACGCACTGTCGCGCTTCGAGCAACGGGGCTTCGGCGCTCTGTGGGAGTGCAAATCCGTTCATCCTCAAGTAAGCTGCGTGCACGAGGGAAAACATCTGTATGCAATTGCGTTTGATCGTATTGAACGGTGCGCAAGCCGGGCGGCAGTGCCAGTTCGATTCGCAATGGATAGGCCAGTGGCTGTTGCTCGGTCGCAGCCGCGAGAGCGCCTTGCCGCTGACTGACGCGCCGATGGTGTCGGTGCGCCACGCCGTCTTGCGCGTAGAAGACGACGGCTTTTATTTGATTGACCAGCAAAGCACCAACGGCACTTACGTCAACACGCAGTTAGTGCAACGCGTAAAGCTGCGCCACGACGATTTGATTCAACTCGGCACCGGCGGACCGCAATTGAGCGTCGAGCTTGAAACGCCTGCTCCGATCAATTACGACACAAATGTAGACGCGCTCGTGCCGCCGCCGCCGCCGCCGCCGCCGCCGCCTTCACAATCCATTCCGCCGATGCGTTACGACACCAATGTTGACGCGCTGCGAAATGCCTCGCCGCCGAAACCGGTATCGGTG
>JABFSD010000814.1 GCA_013140935.1 Acidobacteriota bacterium | reverse complement strand
GGTTTACGTGGTTAAAGGTATTGAACATATCGCCACGAAATTGCAGCTTCACGCTTTCAGTCACGGCAAACACGTAAACCTGAGCCTCAATAACGGCGGCTTAGTCACCAATCAAGCGGCGGCGAATTACGGCACGATCACCAACTCCGCGCCGGGACGCAACGTGCAGTTAGGCTTGCGGCTGACGTTCTAGTCGCATTTGTGTCCGTAGCCCGACCGCAAGAGAGGGCAGCCTCAGTGGTGCGTCCTTCGGAAGGATTGAACGCATTACTGAGGCTGCCCTCTCTTACGGTCGGGCTACGGACACGCTGATTTATAAGGTGCGCAAATGAAAGCCGCCGTCTACGTTAAAGACTTCGCCGGTTGAGAAAGGGAAGTCGCCGCGTGCAATCGCAGCCACCGCGCGGCCAATGTCTTCAGGCTTGCCCCAGCGGCGCAACGGCCACGCGCCTTGTGCAATCAGCCCATCGTATTTTTCTTTCACGCCCGCCGTCATATCGGTTTCGATCACGCCGGGACGCACTTCGTAAACATTGATGCCGTGTTCAGCTAATCGTGCGGCATACAACGCAGTCATCATCGCCAGTCCCGCTTTCGCCACGCAATAATCGCCGCGATTGACCGAAGCCGTATACGCCGAGATCGAAGTGATCGTCACGATGCGCGGCAAGCCGAAGTCTGTGATGTCGTTGCGCTGGACTTGTTCGATCATCTGGCGCGCGACGAGTTGTGTCAGAAAGTAAGGGCCTTTGAGATTGATATTGATGAGACGATCAAACGATTCTTCGCCCGCTTCGAGCAGGTCGGCGCGGACGTTGGGCGCTACACCGGCGTTGTTGACGAGCAGGTCAATGCGACCGAAGGCATCTAACGTCGTTTGCACTAACCGCGCGCGGCCGGCGCTGACGGCTACGTCGGCTTGTACGGTGAGACCTTCGCCGCCCGCTGCGCGTACGAGTTGCAAGCATTCTTCTGCCGCTGCGGCGTTACCTGCGTAATTGATGATGACGGCGTGATTCAGTTTAGCGAGTTCGACGGCGATGCCGCGTCCGATGCCGCGCCCTGCGCCGGTGACGATTGAAATGGGTCTGGTCATGGTGATTGGGTTAGGTGATGAATAGAACGAGCTCGGCAGCTTGTTCTACGGTTGCGGCGCAGCCATCTCCTCTTCCGTCGGGCCGTCAGCCCAGGTGCGCGCCCACGCGGGCAGCGAAGTATCGGGATAAGATTTGACATGCGTAGGCGTGGTTGTGCGGTGCAACGTTTTAAGTGCTTTGTCGAGGGCTTCGACGAAAAAGTATTCGCCGAACAAAACGGCTTCGTGTACGCCCAGGTTTTTGTGAATGTGATAAACGCCGCCGTTCAAGATGCCTTCAAAGTTGGACGTCAGATTGCCTAAGTATTTTTGCGCAAGCGTTTGCAACGAAGTCAGGGCAAAGTTGCGATAGGCGGTGGCTTTGGTTGCGTCAGGTGTCACGTCAGCCAAATCCAGCAAGCCCGAAGCCGCAATCGCGCACGCTGACGTATCCACTTGCGTGCGTGCCAACTCACCCGTTTCCGGCGCGTCGTAATCCCACGGCGTCACGCCGTCAGCAGGCGTATTTTCCAAATAGTAATCGGCGTTCGCTTGCGCCGTGGCGAGATATTCGGCGCGTCCGGTTTGTTGATAAGAGCGCGTGAAGCCATACAACGACCATGCCAGTCCGCGACTCCAGCACGAATCGCCGCGATAGCCTTGATGCGTTGCTTGCCGCAAACATTCACCTGTAGCTAAATCGAAAATCGCTTCGTGCGCGGTCGAACCGTCGCCGCGCACGATGGTGCGTTGCGTCGTGAGGCAGTGGCGATGGGCTACGTCGAGCAGATGAGCGTCGCCCGTTTGCAAACCGGAATGAAAGATCGTGCCGACGTTCATCATGATGTCTATGAACAGCGAAGCCGGTTCGACGAACGAACGCAGATATTGGCCGCGTTCCATAAACCGCATCGCCATCGTTTTGCCTGCTTGCAACAATACCGGTTCGATGCGGTCTTTCGGCCCGCCCAGTTTCAGCCAGCGCAGATAGGTCGAGAAAAACAAAAAGCCCAAATCATGTACGGCGCGGTCGTATTGCCGCTCTTCCAACGGCGTCGAAAAGGTGACCGCTTTATCCAACCATTCCTGTTTTCCTGTTGCTTCGGCAAAGATGAACATCATTCCCGGATAAAAGCCGTCACACCAATGCGTCCAGCGTTTGCGGTCGTGGCCGAACTCGCCCTTGACCGTATACATCGGGTAATAGTCCGACGGGTATTTTTTGAGCAGCGCCGCAACTTGCTGTTGCGCGAAAGTGAAAGCGTCTTGCAGGGTGGTTGATGAATGTGAGTTGGTTGGCATGTCTTATGTTTCCTGAATGGGTGCGCCAGCGTCCCGCTGGCAGCCGGATCGCGAGCATCTTGCTCGCCAGTCACGAGCGAGCGAGCAAGATGCTCGCGATCCGGCTGCCAGCGAGACGCTGGCGCACCGCGCTATTCCATTCGAATAATGACAGCGGTCAGGTCGTCGCCTGAGCCTTGCTTGCGCAAGAGTTGGGTGCATTCGCCGATTTCCTCAAACAGTGCGTGTTGCAAGCGGTCGCGGCTGTGCGCGTTTCCGTGCTGTTGCAAGAGCCTGGGCGCAGCTTCGGCGGGCGTTTGTTTTTTCTCTTCCCACGCATCGGCCAATCCGCCGGTGAATAGGATGACGCTGTCGCCCGGTTCAAGCGTAGCGCGTCCTTCCTGCAAGACGACGATTTCGTCGTGGCTATTCGGCGCAGCGAAACGCAGTTCATCTTCTTGAATCGCCTCGGCATCATTGCTGTTTTTACGTATGAGCAAGGCTTGCGGAAATTCGCCGGAGCGCGCGTAACGCAACGTGCCGTCGGTCGTGTCGAGCTCGGCGTAAGCCAGACCGATGTTGCGTTCAGCGGCTTCGTCGCGGTCGAGCATGCGATTCATTTGGGTTTGCAGCGCGCGCAACGATTCCGTAGGCGAATTGTCGCGTCCGCTTGCTTGTGCGCGGCTCGTCAACTTGGGCATCAGAAAGCCTTTAGCAAAGGCGATGGTCAAGGCCGAACCGAGTCCGCGTCCGCCGCCTTCGGCTACCAGAATGCCAAGGCATTCCTTGTCAGGCTCGAAGAAATCGAAAAAGTCGCCGCCGACTTCATGCGCGGGTACGCAAGCCGCCGCGACGGAATAGCGCGACGACGAAGGCAGCGTTTGCGGTAACAGCCGTTCCTGCGCGACGCGCGCGGCAGATACGTCGGCTTGCAGCGACAGGCGTTCGGCCAGGAGCTTGGCATACACCGGTCGCACTTCTTCTTCGCGGTACCATTTGCCTTTAAGGGCGCATACGACCGACACGATCACGACGGCAGCCAGCGTGCCCAGCAAGGCGAGCGCCGCGCGTTGCAAGCCCGTAGCGGGTTGCGCGTAAAGTACCCACACGAAACGGGTGAAGCTGACAAAACCGAGCATCGCGCCCGCGGTGAGCAAATCGAATTTTAGGAATGCGCCGATCAGGGCGGCGGCTTCGACCAGCGCGAAAAGCAGCGCGCCGCTCCACGGGCGATATTGCACTTGCGGCGCCTGACAGGCGATCCACGCCGCCAATAGCAATAACAAGAGAATGACGCGCTCTGATTTGAGATGCCGCCGCAACCAGGGCAGGGGCAGCAAAAGGCTCAGCACCAACGTTTGAATCACGCTGGATTGCAAGGTCAGCAGGGAAGCAAAAAACGGTGACCGCGAAAGCGCCATCAGAATCATCGGCGAAAATTCGTTACCGGCTCCCGGTCGTCCATGCCAGAGCAGGTGTATGAGCAACGTCGCCAGCGTCAGCCAACTCGACCACGCCGCGCCCCACAGCACCGAACGCCCCACGTTGCGCGAAAAAACGCGCCCGGTGATGAAGGCATCGAGCGAAGTCAATTTGCCCGGATAGGCTTCGCGGATGTCGCCTTCGCCGCTGCCGTAACCCAAGCCGATCAACCCGCCCATGATGCCGAACATAAACAATGATGTGG
>JABFSD010000147.1 GCA_013140935.1 Acidobacteriota bacterium | reverse complement strand
TCACCGGCGTGCCCGAAGCGCAACTCGCTGAACTCGCACATCTGCTGGCGCGTGCGAACACGGCGATGATTATTTCGGGGCGCGGTTCTGAGCAACAAGCGCAAGGCGTGAACAACACATTGGCGTGGATCAACGTCGCGCTCGCGCTGGGTTTGGTCGGCAAACCTAACAGCGGGTTCGGCACCTTGACCGGACAAGGCAACGGGCAGGGCGGACGCGAACACGGACAGAAAGCCGATCAACTGCCGGGTTATCGCAAGATTGACGATCCGGCGGCGCGCAAACACGTCGCCGCCGTCTGGGGCATTGATGAAAGTGAAATTCCCGGCCCTGGCAAATCGGCTTATGAATTGATGAGCGCGCTGGGCGGCGAGATCAAAACGCTGCTCACGTTTGGATTCAACTTTGCGGTGTCTGCGCCTGATGCCAACGCGGTGCGCGAACGCATCAAGCAACTCGATTTCTTTTGCGTGTCTGATTTCTTTTTGTCTGAAACCGCCCAGTTCGCCGATGTAGTTTTGCCCGCCGCGCAATGGGCTGAAGAAGAAGGCACGATGACCAATCTCGAAGGCCGCGTCATTCGTCGTCGTCGCGCAATGGCTCCGCTCGGTGATGCGCGCACTGACGACGACGTGTTGTGCGAACTCGCGCGGCGTTTGGGGCGCGGACAGTTTTTTGAATACGCGAACAGCGAAGCGATTTTTAACGAACTCGCGCGCGCTACGGCGGGTGGCGTGGCTGATTACGCGGGCATCACTTACGACAAGATTGATGAGTTGCAAGGCGTGCATTGGCCTTGTCCTGAAAAAAACCATCCGGGTACGCCGCATCTGTTTCGCACGTCGTTTGCGACGGCTTCGGGCAAAGCGAAGTTTCACGCGGTGCGTCATCTGGCTCCGGCAGAAGAGCCTGACAACGAATTCCCTTATTACCTGACGACCGGGCGGACGCTGGCGCATTACCAATCGGGTACGCAAACGCGGCGCGTTGAGAAACTCACTGAAATGGTGAGTGAGTGTTACGCCGAAATGCACCCCGATCTGGCGCGGCAATACGGCTTGAATGACGGCGTGCATGTCACGCTGGCGACGCGGCGCGGAACGGCTACGTTGCGCGTGAAACTGAGCAATGGCATCAGGCGCGATACGATTTTTGTGCCGTTCCACTGGGGCGGCAATCAGTCGGCGAATGCGCTGACGAATGCGGCGCTCGACCCGACGAGCAGGATGCCAGAATTCAAAGTTTGTGCAGTTCGGATTGAAGACGGAATTAGACAGGATTGACAGGATTTTCAGGATTTACGGGATTGGCTTTAAGGGATAGACATCACAACGTTTTCTAAATCCTGTCCATCCTGAAAATCCTGTTAATCCTGTCCAATTGGCAGTTTGGATTGAAGACGGAATTAGACAGGATTGACGGGATTTTCAGGATTTACGGGATGGGCTTAGAAGGATGGACATCACAACGTTTGCACAATCCTGTCCATCCTGAAAATCCTGTTAATCCTGTCCAATTGCAGGAAAGATCAATGAAACAAAAACTCGTAATCATCGGCAACGGAATGGCAGGCGCGCGGTTCGTCGAAGACTTGCTCGCGCGCGGCGGCGGCGGGCAATTCGAGATCGTGATGTTTGGCGATGAGCCGTATGGCAATTACAACCGCATCTTGTTGTCGGGCGTTCTCGCCGGTACGCATCAGGCGCAGGACATCTTCATCAATCCGCTGGCGTGGTACGAAGAAAACAATGTCGCGTTGCACGCGGGCGTGCGCGTCGAACGCATTGACCGCGCGAACAAGATTGTTTACGGCGCGGGCGGCGTGAGTGAGGCTTATGACAAGCTGCTCATCGCAACCGGAAGCTCTGCTTTCGTGCCGCCGGTCGAAGGAATCAAAAGCGAAGACCGAGAGGGTTATAAAGACGGTGTATTCGTTTTTCGCACGTTGGATGATTGCGACGGCATTGCGAATTACGCTGAAAAATCTAAACGCGCCGTAGTTATCGGCGGCGGCTTGCTCGGTCTCGAAGCCGCGCGCGGCTTGCTCAATCGCGGCATCGAAACGCACGTCGTCCATCTGATGGGTCACTTGATGGAAGTGCAACTCGACAATCAGGCCGGGCGAATGTTGAAGCGTTCGATGGAAGCGATGGGCGTGACGGTGCATACCGAAAAGGCTACGTCAGGCATTTTGGGCAACGGGCACGTAACGGGATTGCAATTCAAAGACGGCTCGACGTTGGATTGCGATATGGTCGTGATCTCGGCGGGCATTCGTCCGAACGCGCAACTCGCCAAAGACTGCGGCCTCAACGTAGAGCGCGGCATCGTGATTGATGACGGAATGATGACGAGCGACGAGAACATTTTTTCGGTCGGCGAGTGCGCGCAACATCGCGGCGTGACTTATGGGCTGGTGGCTCCGCTGTGGGAACAAACGGCGGCGCTGGCTGATCGCATGTCGGGACGCAAACCCAACGCGGCGTATGTCGGATCGAAGCTCTCGACCAAACTCAAAGTCATGGGCGTAGACCTCGCCGTGATGGGCGCGAAAGAACCCGAACACGATGACGATGAAGTCGTGCTTTATTCAGAGCCTTCGCGCGGCGTTTATAAAAAACTGATCGTGCGCCAGGGCAAGCTGCGCGGCGCGATGCTGTTGGGCGACACTTCGACGGCGGCGGGTTTGTTGCAGGCTTATGACCGCGCGGCGCAATTGCCTGAAGATCGCAGCGCGATGCTTTTCACGTTGTCGGGCGAAACCAAACAACTGTCAGTCGTTGACCTGCCGCACGAAGCGCAAATCTGTAACTGCAACGGCGTGTCGAAAGGCGCAATCATCAATGCCGTCAAGGGCGGATGCACTTCGCTGAAAAAACTTTGTGACTCGACGCGCGCGGGTTCAGGTTGCGGCGCGTGCAAACCGCAAGTCGAAGAGCTGTTGCAATTCGCGGCGGGCGATTTGGTGACGGTTGATCCGTCGGTTCATTACTACGTGCCGGGCGTGCCATTCAACAAACACGATTTAATCGCGGCGATTCAGGCGAAAAAGTTGAAAAGCGTATCCGCCGTCTTCGCCGAACTCGCCGACGGACGCGAAGACCCGGCGAGCAAGGCGGGCTTGGCTTCGTTGCTGAAAACGATTTGGCACGAGCAATACGAAGACGAACGCGACGCGCGCTTCATCAACGACCGCGTTCACGCGAACATTCAGAAAGACCGCACGTTCAGCGTCGTGCCGCGCATTTATGGCGGCGTGACTTCAGCGGACGAATTGCGGCGCATCGCCGACGTAGCTGACAAATACCACGTGCCAATGGTCAAGATCACCGGCGGCCAGCGCATTGATTTGCTCGGCGTCAAAAAAGAAGACCTGCCCGGCATGTGGAAAGATTTGGGCATGCCTTCAGGGCACGCATACAGCAAGGCGTTTCGTACGTGCAAGACCTGCGTCGGCACTGAGTTTTGCCGCTTTGGCGTAGGCGACAGCACCGCATTGGGCATCGCCATCGAGCGGCGCTTTCAAGGCATTGAGTTCCCCGCGAAATTGAAAATGGCTACGACGGGTTGCCCGCGCAATTGCTCTGAGGCTTCGACCAAAGACATCGGCTTGACCGCGATTGAAGGCGGCAAGTGGGAAATCGCGGTGGGCGGCGCAGCAGGCGCGTCAGTGCGAAAAGCCGATTTGATGGCGACGGTGGATACGCACGAAGACGCGCTCAAACTCACCGGACGCTTTATGCAGTATTACCGCGAGAACGCGAAATATCTCGAACGCACTTACGATTTCGTCGAACGCCTCGGCATCGAGAAAGTACGCGAAGTCGTGGTGGACGACAGCGAGGGCATTGCCGCGCGGCTCGATGCAGAAATTCAAGCGGCGGTAGATGCGTTTGTTGATCCGTGGCAAGAGGCCGTCACGCCGCATCATCCGTCGCAGTTCGTGAACATTTTGCCCAAAGCACCTGTAGTGACGACTTTAGTCGTCCCGTCACGGTTAGCTCACGATGGCAACGGAACGACTAAAGTCGTTACTACAATATGAAGA
>JABFSD010000149.1 GCA_013140935.1 Acidobacteriota bacterium | reverse complement strand
ACACGACCGCATCGTGCGCGTGGGCGAGTTCGATAATGCGCTCAACCGGATTGATCGTGCCGAGCGCGTTGGCTACGTGATTAACGGCGACGAGTTTGGTGCGATTGTTCAGGAGCTTTTCGTATTCATCCATCAACAACTCGCCTGCGTCGTTGCAAGGGATAACGCGCAAGATTGCGCCGGTCTCTTCGCAGAGCATCTGCCACGGCACGATGTTGGCGTGATGCTCAATCGTAGAAATCACGATCTCATCGCCCGCCTTGATGAACTTGCGCCCGTAAGTTTGTGCTACGAGATTGATGCCCGCCGTCGTGCCGCTCGTATAAATAATCTCTTTGTCATCGGCGGCATTGAGAAAGCGGCGAATGATCGTGCGCGCGCCTTCGTAATCGCGCGTCGCCAGTTGGCTCAACGTGTGTACGCCACGATGCACGTTGGAATTTGTCTCGCTGTAATAACGCGCTATTGCATCAATCACGACCTGCGGCTTTTGCGAAGTCGCCGCGTTGTCGAAATAGACCAGCGGCTTGCCGTTGATCTCGCGGTGCAAAATTGGGAAGTCGGCGCGGATGCGCGCTACATCAAAACTCATGGTTTTACTGGTTGCGGTGGTTCCCATTGGTAATCAAGCGCCTCAAGATCATGCGGTTTGCACGCGCATCGGTAATTACTTGGTCGTGTTCAAAGTCGAGTTTGATGCGCCACTTTTGCATCGTCGTCGCACCAATGATGGCTTCTTCCGCCAAGCCAGGCACGACCATGAACTCATCAGTGAGGCGCAGGTTGTTGAGATAGAAATCAAGCAGGACTCTTTCTTCAATGCGGAGAAAATGTCCCTTATCTGCGGTTTCTACTTCCAGTGGGTCTGGCAGCTTTTCGACATTCCCCAGCTTGGCAGCCGTTTCAGGGTCAAGGCAGGAATAAGTCGAACCGCTATCGAAAAGCGTCATTAAATTCTCTCGGCCTTTTGAGCCACGATACTCAAGGGTTTCTGTCAGTACCATTTCAATTTACCTCCAGGTTCTGATGAAGTTTCTCCAGCACCGCGTGATCCAACGCCTTATGCACCGAAGCGATTTTGATCTTGCTGATCACGTCTTCGGCAAAGCCATAAGTCAGCAATGCCCGCGCGCGCTCAAGCGAAATGCCGCGCGCCGCGAGATAAAAAAGCTGTTCGTCTTCCAACTGCCCCACCGTAGCGCCGTGCGCGCATTTCACGTCGTCGGCAAAGATTTCGAGTTGCGGCTTGGTGTCTACGTGAGCGTTGGGCGAGAGCAACAGGTTCTTGTTAAGTTGTTTCGCATCGGTTTGCACTGCGCCTTCGCGGACGTATACGACGCCGTTAAAGACCGCCCGCCCGCCGTCATCGAGAATGCCTTTATAAAGTTGCTTGCTCGCGCAATGCGGAAAAGCGTGGTCAATCGTCGAATGATGGTCGCAATGCTGATTGCCCGTCACGACATAAAGCCCGTCCATCTCGGTTTCGGTGCGTTCGTCGTTGAGTTTGATATTCAGGTCGTGGCGGGCAATCGCCGCGCCGAGCGAAATAACATAAGACGCATAACGGCTGCCGCGTTCTTGCGCGACTTGCGTCGTGCCGACGTGAAAGGCGCGTTCGCTCTCGCGTTGCACGCGGTAATGATCCAAGACCGCGCCCGCTTCCACGACGACTTCGGTCACGGCGTTGGAAAACGAAGCCGCCTGATGCAATGAAACATAACTTTCAATCACCGTAGCGATACTGCCTTCTTCGGCGACGATCAACACGCGCGGATGCGACAGCGCGTTCTCTGTCGAAACAAACAACAAATGTATCGGCGCTGCCACCGCCTGCCCGCGCGTAATATGAATCAGCGCGCCATCGTGCAAATTCGCCGTATTCAACGCCGTGAAGGTGTGATCGAGATAATCGGCTTGCGTCGCCAGATGACGGCTCACGAGTTTCGATGTTTCAGCGGGAACCCGCGCTAGCGAACAGACCGTGACGCCAACGGGTAAAGCATTCGTCACTGAAAATTCCGGCGCGAAATGTCCGTTCACAAAGACCAACTGGCTGCGGCGCGCTTCGGCGTAAGTGAAAGGCGTCAGCGTCGCCAGCGAAAGTCCCGCCGGTTCGAGCGCCAACGGTTGCCGCCATGCGGTTTTCAAGATAGGCGCAACGCTCGTGTACTTCCACGCCTCGTCGCGCGTCGTCGGGAAATCCAGCGCCTCAAAACGTTCGGCGGCTTTCGCGCGCAGGTTCATCAGCCACGCCGGGTCGTGCGCTTCGCGTTGTTGGGCGAGCGTACGATAAGCCGAAAATTGTTTGTCCTTCTCTTTTGCTGCTTTTGTCATAACTGCTTTGTGACGGCCTATTCGTAATGCGTCCACATCCGAATGACTTTGACGACTTGTTCGTCTTCGTAAACTTGATAAACCAGCCGATGTTGAATGTTGATGCGGCGCGAATAAGAACCCGCTAAATCACCTAACAGCTTTTCGTAAGGCGGCGGATTCTGAAACGGATTATCGCGCAGGATTTCAAGCAAGGCTTCGGCTTTGGCACGTAGGCCCGCAGAAGCCAATTTGCGCGCATCCTTTTGCGCTTGCTTCGTAAAGACTAAATCCCACATCACCACTCCAGCGTTTTACCGCATTCGTCGAGCGGCGTTGCCAACCCTTCACGAATGGACTCGCGCATACCCGGAATGGCGACCAGATGCAGCGTCTCTTGCAGCGCACGCCAATCGGATTCGGACAACAAAACCGCTTGCTCTGACTCAGTAGCGATATGCACCGGCTCGTGCGAAAGAGCCGTTTGGCTAATCAATCCAGCTAAATTTGCCTGCGCTTCTGTGATAGAAACTATTTGCATGAAAACCCTCCTTAGGCAGCCGCCTTCGCGCTCTTGATCCAATCGTAGCCCTTGTCTTCCAACTCTTTCGCCAGTTCCTTATCGCCCGATTTCACGATCTGTCCCTGATAGAGCACGTGGACGAAATGCGGTTCGATGTAATCGAGCAGGCGTTGATAGTGAGTAACTAAAATAATCGCATTATTTTTGTTCGCTAACTTATTCACGCCGCCCGCGACGATGCGCAGTGCGTCAATATCCAGACCGGAATCGGTCTCATCCAGCACCGCGAGCTTGGGTTCCAGCACGGCCATTTGCAGGATTTCGTTGCGTTTCTTTTCGCCGCCCGAAAAGCCTTCGTTGACCGAACGATTGATGAAGCTCTTGTCCATCTCTACGATTTTAATTTTCTCTTTGATGAGATCGTCGAATTCGAGCGGATCGAGTTCTTCTTGTCCGAGACTCTTGGCCTTTTCGTTATAAGCCATCCGCAAAAAATTGGCATTGCTCACGCCGGGAATTTCAATCGGATATTGAAACGCGAGAAAGACACCCGCGCGCGCGTGTTCATCGGCGGCTAACTCAAATAAGTTTTTGCCCTCGAATAAAACTTCGCCTTGCGTTACTTCATAAGACGGATGCCCGGCGAGTACCTTCGCTAAGGTACTTTTACCTGAACCGTTCGGCCCCATAATCGCGTGGACTTCGCCTGCTTTGACGGTGAGCGTCAGCCCTTTCAGAATTTCTTTGCCATCAATCGTGGCGTGTAAGTTACGAATCTCAAGCACGTTAATTATTCCTCGACTTCGATAATTGCTTCGATTTCTACTGGGATGTTATGCGGCAGTGATCCCATTCCGACCGCCGAACGCGCGTGTCGTCCGGCTTCGCCAAAGGTTTCGACGAATAAATCCGAACAGCCGTTAATCACAAAGGGATGATCGCCAAAATCCGGCGTAGCGTTCACCATCCCCAACACTTTGACAACACGTTTAACCTTCGCCAGCGTGCCGAGTTCAGCTTTCAACGCCGACAATAAATTCAAGCCGACTTCGCGGGCGTATTGGTAACCTTGTTCTTTAGTGAACTCCGCGCCGACCTTGCCTTTGGCGTCAGAGATCGGCCCTTTGCCCGATAAGTAAACTAAGTTACCCGTGCGTACGGCGTGAACGTAATTACCTGCTGCCGTCGGCACAGGCGGTAACGATGCTTCGATTT
>JABFSD010000985.1 GCA_013140935.1 Acidobacteriota bacterium | reverse complement strand
GGCGCGTTTGGGCGCTGCCGTGATTCTTTTCCCAGTGTTCGGCGAAATAGGTTTCCCACCACGCCTGCGAATTGACGGCAGGCGTGGTGGTGACATGGTCAAGCGGGTTTTCCATAGCAAATGAACGAATCTATGGCTCGTGCAAGATGACGGAGACGGGAAAGTGATCGCTGAACCCGGAGGTGTTTACGTTCAGCGCGGCATTGCCCTTGGGCAAGCCGAAGCGAATGGGGCCTTGCGCCACGCGGTGATCAACCATTTCGGGGTAAAGTTCGATGCGCGCGGTGTTCTCGTCCACGCGGATGGGACTGTTGGCGAGCAACAACCCTTTCGAGACGAGAATTTGGTCGAACAGATTTCCGTTCCCGTCGAAATAGAGCGTGCCCTGAATGAGTTTGGCATTTCCGTTGCGGTCTTGCCCCGGTTGTTGCAAATAACGCCATGCCAGATTGTAAAAGCTCGCGGCGGTTTGCGCGCGTTCGACATCGCCCCGCTCGCGCGTCGCATTCGCGTGAATCTGAATGGACTCGTCAAACGGATCGTCATTGAAATCGCCCATCGCAATCACCGGAATCGTATTGCCGCGCACTTCCCAAATGCGTTGCAACCAATATGACAGCGTTTCGCCCGCCGTCATGCGATAGCCGCTGCTTTCGTGCGCTCCGCCCCCGCTGCGCGACGGCCAGTGATTGCACAGCGCCACCAGATCGTTATTCTGTTGCGTTTTGAAGGTAACTTGCGTGATGTCGCGCGTGCCCGTGCGGCGCATGACGAAGTGCGAAAAAATGGCAGCGGGATCAACCGTGTATTTTGAGCCGTCATAGAGAAAGGCCGTATCAATCCCGCGCTGATCTTGCGCAGAATCAACATGCACGACCGCGTAGTTACGCTGCGGGAGCTGTCCGTTGAGATTCGCCGTCAACTGTTGCAGCACGAAGGCGTTTTCGACTTCGCATACGCCCAATATGTCGGGGCCTTGACCGCTGTTCATCTGTCGAATGATGGAGGCCAGTTGAGCGATCTTGGCGTCGAAGAGGGTTGGCGTCCATCCGTTGAGGTCGGCAGCCAGTCGCTGGGCCAGCCAGGGAATGCGACCGGGAAATCCATCCGGCGCGAATAAATTTTCTAGATTCCAAAAGGCTACAAAATGATCAGACATACGTTTACGCTCCTTTCAAAAGCGGCGATGGCATAACTTCGCCAGAGCCGCCGTTTTTCTTGATGAATCAATCGCCTGCCTGTGCCGAGGCGCGGGGCAAGACGCCGCTTTCACGCAACGCTTGTTCAAGTTTGGCGCGACTGCCCGCCGAAATCGGAATCATGGGCAAACGGTAAACTTCTTCGATCAAACCCGCCATCGCCAGGGCCGCTTTCACCGGCCCCGGATTGCTTTCGATAAACAGCGTTTTGAACAGCGGTGTGAGTTGATGGTTCAGCTTGCGTGCCGCCGCGTAATCACCCGCGAGGCACAAGTGTGCGAGGTCGCTAGTGAGTTTGGGCGCGATATTCGAGGCGACTGAGACTACGCCGATGCCGCCCAAGGCAATGACGGGCAGCACGACGCTGTCGTCGCCCGCGAAGATGTGAAAGTCCATGCCTTCGACTAAAGCCGCGATTTCGCTGATTTGCGAAATGTTGCCCGAAGCCTCTTTGACGCTGTGAATGCGCGGTAGTTCGGCGAGGCGCGCGGTGGTGGCGGATTCCATGTTCACACCGGTGCGACCGGGTACGTTGTAAAGCATGATGGGCAGCGCCGTGGCCTCGTGAATCGCGCGGAAGTGCTGATACAAGCCCTCTTGCGTAGGTTTGTTGTAATAAGGCGTGACGGAAAGAATCGCGTCAACGCCGAGCTTTTCATAACGATGCGTCTTCTCGATGTTCTCGCGCGTGTTATAGCCACCCGCGCCGCCCAACACGGGCACACGACCAGCGGCGGCTTCGACGGTGATTTCAACGACGCGCGCTTGTTCGTCTTCGGTCAGCGTGACGCTTTCGCCCGTCGTGCCGCAGGCGACGAGGAAGTCTACGCCATTCGTGATTTGGAATTCGACGAGGCGACGCAAGGCGGCTTCGTCAATAGATGGATGGGGGGATTGATCTTGTTTGAAAGGCGTAACGATTGCCGTGCCACAGCCTTTGATTTGGGTTAGAGATGCCATAGCGAGTCCTTTTTATTCAGCGAATAACAATTCGGGAAATTCGTAAAAACCTTTTTTGTTTTGCAATAACTCGGCGGCCAGCACTGCGCCTGACGCGAAGCCTGCGCGTGAACGTGCGACGTGCGTGAGCGTGACGGTATCGGCTTCGCTGTCGAAACCGACTTCGTGCGTACCGGGGATGTGTCCGGCGCGCACGACAGAAAAGTTTGGCGTGCGTTCGCCGTAACTCGCCGCGACTTCTTTAGCGATAGACAGCGCCGTACCAGAAGGCGCGTCCTTTTTGAATTTGTGATGCGCCTCAAAAAGAAACGGATCGTATTCGGCATAACGCGCAAACAGTGCCGACGCATCGCGTACGAGTTTGAAAAACAGATTCATGCCGATGGAATAATTGCTGCCATAAACCAGTGCCGCGTGGTGTTGCGCGACGAGTTGTTTGACTTCGGCTAGATGCGCGAGCCAGCCCGTGGTGCCTACGACGGTCGGTACGTTCAGCGCGACGAGGCGGCGAATGTTGGTGATGGCGGTATCGGGCATAGTGAATTCGATGGCGGCGTCTGCGCCTGTGAGCGATTCAGCCGTTAGCCCTGCGCCGTCAATGTTGTTGTCAATGTCGAAGCGCGCCGTGATCGTGTGACCGCGTTGCACGGCGACGCTTTCGATCATCCTGCCCATCTTGCCGTAACCGACGAGTGCAATGTTCATAAGTCGTAGCGTAGCGCGGACTTTAGTCTGCACTACGTCGAGTTCGTATTCATTATTGATACGCAGCCCGCCGCGCAAAGGGAAATTCATTTCAGACGTACCAGTAAAAACGAATCCGGCTTTTTGCAACACGCGCGCCGATGCATGGTTTTCAGGGAACGTGCCAGCCAACAGCCTGGGCACATTCAGCGAATGCGCCAGCACGATCAATGATTGCAGAGCAGCGAATGCGTAACCGTGGCCGGAATGCACGCGCCCTACCCAATAACCGACTTCAAAAGCATTGTCAGGTTCGGCGACCAAGCCGATGGTGCCGACGAATTCGTCATCCGGCTGACGCAAGATGGCGAAGATGCGATTGGGCAATTCCATTCGTGGCACGAGCCATGCGCGTGCGGCGGCTTCGGTGCAAGGGCAGGGAATCGTCGCGGTCGTTTTGATCGAATCCCAATCGTCGCCCAGCAGCCGCTCGTAGTGTATGGCATCGTCAATCGTCAACGGACGCAATCTGACTTTCATACGTTGTTATCCCGCCGTTTGCGCCCGCGCCGCCGGAGCTTCAAACGTCGCCTCATCCAACACGCTGAAAAACTCTTTGTGCAAGGCTCTGACCGTACGTTCGGCGTCTTGGTCGGCAATGATGAAACTCACGTTGATCGCCGAAGCGCCGTGCGAAATCATTGAGACGTTTAAGTCGGCGATGCTGTTGAAGATGCGCGACGCCACGCCAGGCGTGTATTTGAGTTGTTCGCCTACGACACAGATCAGTGCGAGGTCGCGTTCGATTTCTACGTCGCCGAGTTGTTGCAAGTCGGCGAGCGCCGCGTCGAGATGGCGCGTATCGTCGAGCGTGACCGATACGCTTACTTCGGACGTTGCGACCATATCCACCGACGTTTCGTGTTGGTTGAATACGTCGAAGAGCCGCGCCAGAAAGCCGTGCGCCATCAGCATCCGGTCGGACGTGATGTTAACGACCGTGATGCCGCGCTTGAATGCAATCGCCTTGACCAGCGCGCCGCCCGATGGCGCTTTGCGAACGATGGCCGTGCCCGGAACCATTGGCCGCCGCGAGTTGCACACACACACCGGAATGTCTTTTGCCATCGCGGGCAGCAACGTAGACGGATGCAAAACCTTTGCGCCGAACTAAGCCCGTTCGGCGGCTTCGGCGAAAGAGATGGTTTTGAC
>JABFSD010000674.1 GCA_013140935.1 Acidobacteriota bacterium | reverse complement strand
GTGATTCACGCGCTTAAGTTAATGCGCGGAGTAACTCACGCTGAATTTATTCGCGCGCAAGCTGACGGGCATTTTTATTTTTTGGAAATTGCCGCGCGGGTGGGCGGCGCGAATATCGCCGAAATGGTCGAAGCCGCTACGGGATTAAATCTGTGGGCCGAATGGGCGAAGATCGAAACGGCGACGAAAAAGAAACCTTATCAGCTCACACCGCCGCGCCATGATTACGCGGGCATTCTGAGTTCGCTGGCGAAGCAAGCATGGCCTGATACTTCAGCTTACGGCGACGCCGAAATTGTTTGGCGGATGAACAAGGAATATCACGCGGGCTTAATCGTGGCATCGGCTTCCCACGAGCGCGTGAAAGAATTGCTGGATAACTATACGGCGCGGTTTTATCAGGATTTTTATGCGACGGCTCCGCTGCCGGATAAGCCGACGGCGTGAGGAGTTACTCCTTTATTCTAGTGAGAATCCGGTTCCGCTGAAAACAAAATGCTTGTCATCAGAACTGTGTTTGAAAAAACGCCAGTACTCTGAGTATTCATCGGTTAGGGAATTGTCTGGAAATACCTCGAGCATTTGATCGTCAGAAAGAAACAAGCTGAATCCGCCAACACTATCTGTTGCGACGTTTGTGACAACAGGATAATTGCCAGCGAAAGCAGCCAGCCATTCGTCCATTCGGCGGTCGCAACGATTCGCGCCCGGCACGTCCCATTCAAAGTTGTCATCTTCGGTCAAGGTTTCGTCCGCCGGGGAGTAACGATCATCTGAAGCGACAATGATTCGGGAAGAAGACCTGATTCGCCAGGCGCATTGAACGTGCAACGCATAATCTCCGACGGTTTTAGTTCCACCTCTGCGAATGGGAGCCGTGTGTTCCAAGCCGAACTGAAATGACTCAAGATTCAACGCACGACTTACTCCCCACAACGGCAGGCCGATTAAAACTCTCAAGGTAACTTCGATTTGTTGTTGCATCATTGGATTGGCTCAATGAGTTTTGTTACTTGGGCCGCCTAATTGCACGAGCATCGGTTCTTCGCTGGTTTTCTGAAAACGTTCGATACAAACCAGACAAGGGTAATGCAGCTTATCTTTCTGCGCGTCGTCAGCCGCCATCGCCAGCCGTTCCTGATGGACGCGCGTAACTAAACCCATCAATTTGTGTAACGCCGCAGGTAGGCTTTCGCGTTTGAGATCGCCTACGACATCGTTACCATCTCCTTTAGCGTCGCGGTAATTCGAGAGTTGGCAACAGAGCGTGAGACGTCCGCGATAGTCTACGTTCAAATCATCCAACGTGAGCGGAGCGCAGCGCGGCAGAAAATAATCAGTATAAAAGCCGACGGCCATCGAGATGTCGTGGCGGAAGCCGGTCATCACGCGGGCTACGTCGCGTTCGACGGCGCGCCATTCGTTGAGTGGCAAGATGAGGTCTTCGCCGAGATTATGTTCGGTCGGCATTTGATGGCCGAAGATTTGCCGCTTGACCTTGAGGTGCGCGCCTAACAGTGCGAGTTGGTCTATCTCGTGGCGATTGGCGCGATTGATGGTCGTCACGATGCTCGCATCAATCCCCAGTGCCTGACACGTAGCAATCGCCGTGACGACTTCGCGGTAAGAATCTTTGCCGCGAATGCCGTCGTGCGTCGCTTCAGTCGCGCCGTCCAGACTGAACGACACGCCGCCGAGTTTCGCGCGGCGGTTGGGTTGGGTGATCGCTTGCAACGTTTTCTGAAAGCCGCGCGCGTTGGTCAGAAAGTGATAGGTGAAACCGTGCGCGGCGATAATGTCTAACGCTTCGCCGAATTTCGGATGCAGCGGAGGTTCGCCGCCGGTAAGGGCTACGTGATGGTAGCCGAGCGGTTTGGCTTCGCGCAGGATTTTGTCGAGCGTGGCGAGCGGCAAAAACAATTCAGACTTATCCCAATCACCGTCAATGCCGCCGCGATAAATGTTGCGGAAGCAATGCGTGCAATCGAGATTGCAGACGTTATTCAGTTCGATTCCGATGCGTGGCATAGAGTTAGTGGTTGGTGGCTAGTGGTCAGTGGCTAGTGGCTTAAAACTAGCCACTAGCCACTAGCCACTAATCGTTGATCGCAAGCGTGCGCGACCGAACAGCGGGCGCAGCGAGCGGTTTGCGTATGATTGCGGCGCACGTCATCCGCCGTGAGTTGCGTGCGCATGCGGCGCAATGTATTCAAAAGCCGTGAGCGTAATTGCGGCGCGTTCACGATGCGCAGCGTGCGATTGCGGTAACGAATCAATCCGTAAGGGGCGGTTTCGTCGAGCGCTTCTTCGATCAATAAAAAGTAAGCGGCCAGTTGCAAGACGTGTCCGTCGTGCGGTTGGCCTGAAGTCGGTGAGGCGCTCGATTTCACTTCGACGGGGATGAGCGCTTCGTCTTCGGTTTGCAACAGATAATCGGGCTTGCCGCGCAAGCCGTGACGCGGCGCGTTTAACGGCGCGTGGGCGAGATGCGATACGTCTTCATAAACGATTTTGCCCGCAGGCAAGCCGCTGACCCGCTGATAACTTTGCGCGCGCCACATCATCCACATCGCCGCGAGCAATAACACCGCAATGATGGCGACAGGGAACCAAAGCATTTCGCTCATTAGGTCGCTCATCGCGTACCTCCGTTGAGCAGCCAATAAAGAACCAGCAGGCAAAGCAGCAAAAATGCCAAGCCAAACAAGCGCCGCGCCGCGCCTTCCCATTGCGCCGCTTGCGCCGTCCATTCGCCGTGCTGTTCGTGAAAGGCTGTGCCTTCGTGCAACTGCGCGCCACGCGGCGCTACGCCCGAACGCCGCAAGTGCCAGGCTTTGGCGCAATAAGCGTATTCACCAATTTCAGAGGCAGTGATGACGGACTTATTCATAGAGACGATTTGCTGGCGATGTAGAACAAGATGTCATCTTGTTCTACGTCGCCACTAGATGCGTTGACGCAAGGTGATGAGTTCGGCTTGCAAGCGCGGAATCAACGGGAAGCTCGCGGTTTGCGATTGCGCTGAGACGGCGCGCGATACGTGCCAGTGACAGAGTCCGAGTTTCGACGCCGCGCGTAAGAATTGTCGCCTTGCGCTGACGCGTTCGCTGTTGCCTGCGCCTGCCATCACCCAGCGCGTGCGTCCGAAAAGCGACACCAGTATGGTGAGTTGTTCAGGCGTAATCAGTCCGCGATCAACTTCGAACGAGAGCGCTTGTTTTAAGATGCGGCCTTCGCGGCGCACCAGCGCCCAGAACGCCATCAGGAACAAGATGAACAGCGGAACCTGCAACACGAGATAACCGAAAAAGAAAGTGTTGTTGCTGAACGAAGCCAGCAGATTCCACAGCGCATGCAAAAACACGGCGCAGATAAAGCCGAGGAAGGGTGCGGTATAACGTATGACGGGCTGATGTGACTCGCGCGCTAAGCCGCATCCGATGCCCGTCATCGAAGTGAACAACACGTGCGAAAACGGCGACAGCACGCCGCGCAAGATAAACGTACTGACCAGCCCGGCCCAGCCATCTTCGTTAAAGCTGCGTCCGTAATAGTCCACGTTTTCCATCGCGGCGAAACCCAATGCGACGACGCCGGCATAAACGATGCCGTCCACGATGCTGTCGAAATCTTTACGAAAGATCGCCCAGATCAACAGCACGCCTAAACCTTTCGTGCCTTCTTCAATCAAAGGCGCAGACAGCACGCCGGTCAGCGTATCCGCCGCATTCATGCCCACTACATTCAACGCCGCCGCGCCGAACATCGTATTGACGATGCCTGACACCAGAATCGAAAACAGCGCGCCCCAGCCGAACGCGAAAGCCAGCGTACTCCACGGCTCAGGGTCGTAACGATCCAGCCAGAGAAACGCGCTCAGATAAAGCATCGCGGGCACGAAGGCTATGACCGAGGCCAGCACGGTGGTGAACAAGCCCAGACTCGACACGGTGAGTACCATCAGCAAAAAGCCCAGTCCTAAACCTCCGCCAGCGGCAAAGGCCCACAACACCGAGCGCGGCGTCTTGCCTGCATCCGCTTCGGGTTCATAAAGCC
>JABFSD010000254.1 GCA_013140935.1 Acidobacteriota bacterium | reverse complement strand
GAGCAAAGTCGTCAAATCGAATTACGGCTATCACATTTTCAAACTCGAAAAACGCGCCGAACCGCGCAGCTTCGATCAGGTGAAAGAAGAGATTCAGGAAAAATTGCTGCGCACCAAAAATCAAACCCTGATTGACCAGTTCAATCAACGCGCACTCAACGAGGCGCAGGTCAACATTTATAAAGACCGTTTGGGATTCACTTATTCAGGCAATCTCAAAAGGGACGCTTAGCGGTTGCGAACGGCTGGCAAGAACGCGAATGAATTGCGTTCTTGACAGCGTCGGTTTTCATTTCAGTTCGAGGGATTGCGCGGTGTAAGACGGGTTACTAACCCGTCTTACACCGCGCAATCCCTCACCAACCAACGCAACCCTTTGCTGGAGGAATTTCAAAACTATGAAACGTTTATTCGCACTCTTATTCGTTTTGCCGATGCTGTCAGCCGCAACCTTCGCGCAGGAAGGCGAAGCCCGCCTGATTGACGAGGTCATCGCCCGCGTCAACGCTACGCCGATCATGCGTTCGGCGTTCGAGGCCGCGCAAAAAGACTATCTCGAAGAACTCAAAAAACAGGGACTCAAAGGCGATGAACTCGAAAAGAAATTCAACGAGTTGAAAGCCCGCATTCTGGATAACCTGATTGATACGCAATTGCTGGCGCAACGCGCCAAAGACCTTTCGATCAACGTCGAGCCGCAGGTCAACGAGCAACTCGTGCGCATCATGAAAGAAAACAACATCCAGTCGCTCGAAGACCTCGAACAAAAAATGCGCGAGGTCGGCGTCGATATCAACGAAGTCCGCCGCAATCTCGGCGACAACTTCGCGCGGCAGGCCGTGATGTACCGCGAGGTTTACGGCAAGATCATGTATAACCTCACCGAGAAGGAAAAACGCGAGCATTACGAAAAGAACAAGCAATACTTCGCCACGCCGGGCGAGTTCACCTTGAGCCATATCTTCGTCGCCCTCGGCAAAGACGCCGAAGCCGCACAAAAGAAAGTACAGGACGCACTCACGCAAACCCGCGCCGCTGACGCCGATTTCGCGGCGCTCGCCAAACGTTTGTCGGAAGACGCGCCCACCGCGAAAGAAGGCGGCAAAATCGGCTTACTCAAGTCCAATGAAATTGCACCTGAGGTATTAGCCGCCGTCGAAAAACTCAAAGAAGGCGAAGTCTCGGAACCCATCAAACTCAACAACGGTTTCAGCATCTTTCGCGTAGACGCCAAGAAAGACGCCATCACGAAACCCTTTGAAGATCAGGAAGTGCAGGAAGCTGTCGCCCGCAGTCTGGCCGGCGAACGCGCCGAAAAGAACATGGACGGTTATCTCGACAAGCTGCGCATTGATGCGTTCATCGAACTGGCTCCCGGCTATCAATTTGCCGATAGCAAGGTGAAATCTGCGCAAATCAAACACACGCCTTATTCAGAAGACAGCGGCAAGAAGAAGAAGAAAGAAAAGAAGGAAGCCGAAAAGAAAGCGGCTGAAACTGCCAAATCCAATTAGTGATTAGTGATTAGTGGCTAGTTTTCTTTTACCAGCCACTTGCCACTAACCACTCGCCACTAACCACTCGCCACTATGCTGCAAAAACAATTCATCAGCGAATTCACGCCGAATCAATCCATCAGCACGACGTTTCTGGTCAAGCTCAAAGAGTTGCGCAATAAAAAGACCGGCGGGCAATACGCCTTCATCGTGCTGGCCGACCGCACCGGCGAGATCGTAGGCCAGTGGTGGGATAACTTCGAAGATTCGATTGATACCTTCGACAAGGACGACATCGTCTTCGCCCGTGCCGCCGTCAATGTTTATCGCAATCAGATGCAGCTTTCGTTGCATCGCGTGCGCAAGTGCGCCGACAACGAATATGACCTCACGCATTACTTCCCGACGACGAAGTTTGACGTGAATGAAATGTTCGCCGAGTTGTTGGCGATCATCGGCGGTTTTCAAAACCAATTTCTCAAGCAACTGCTGCACAATATCTTTGCCGACGAAACGACGGTGGCGAAATTCAAGAAGGCACCCGCCGCCAAAACGATGCATCACCCTTATCTCGGTGGCTTGCTCGAACATACGCTGTCGCTCGTGAAGCTCGCGCATAAAGTCGGTTCGCATTATCCGGGCATTGATCTCGATTTGTTGCAAACGGGCGCGGTGCTGCACGATTTCGGCAAGATTGACGAACTGAGTTATGAACGCGGGTTCGGCTACACCAACGAAGGCCAGATGATCGGTCACCTCACGATGGAAACGATCATGGTGCATGACCACATCAAGCAAGTGCCCGGCTTCCCTGACGAATTACGCCGCCACTTGTTGCATCTGTTGCTGACGCATCACGGCAAGCTCGAATACGGCTCGCCCAAATTGCCTGTCACGCCTGAAGCCCTCTTGCTCTCTTATCTCGACGACCTTGATTCAAAAGTCGAAGCCATGCAACGCCTCATCGCCGAACCGCATGCCACCGGCGATTGGACGCGGATGAATCCGATGTTCGAGCGTTCGATTTATCGCGTCAGAACCAATGAAACGCCTGCGCCCGAACCTTTGCCTGATTTGCCGAAACTGGTCGAGGCTAAAGCTGAAAAAGAACCGCGCAAATCTGCGGCGAGTGGCGGTGGCTTCAACAATCCGTTTCAACAACTGGCCGAGTTGATGAAAGAGTAAGCACCCTCAGCCGCTAAATTGAAACAGCCGCAAGCAATCCAGCGAAAGATCGAATAAATGCGTGCAGCCCGTCGCGCCGCCTACGTGTTCGGCGAACTGCTTGACGTAAGCCGGCGTGACGCGCAATCCGTTCAGCCCCACAGTGCGTAGCTGCGGGTCTTCGCAAATGCCGTGATAAGGCAGCCGCAATCCGCGACTCGCGGCATTTGAAATCAAACCTTCATTCGACAAATCAAAGCGAATCAGGATGTCGTGGATGCGGTCTTCCATCGCACTTTCGCAGGCGAAGCCATCCGCTTGCCGCGTAACCGTCAAACGCTTGTTGCGCCAAAACGCGCGCCGGTCGCCCGGTTGCGGGCGCGTCAACGTATCGTCAAAGCCGCAACGCACCGTGCGCGTATCGAACAGTTCAGCCGTCTCGTTGCGATAGGTGTAACAGGAATTCGCGAGATCGCTCATATACGCGCGGTCTTTGAGCCAGGCGGTGCGTGCGGCTGCTGTCGTTGACGCAGCGTGCGATGGAAACTGTGCTTCGAACTCAGGTGGGAATTGATAGAGCTGTTGGCCTACGCGCGCCATTTCGAGTGCGAGCAAGAGATGCTCGTGCGCGCCGGGCAAATCGCCGAGCGCCGTGAGAACGTATTTGGTGAATCCGCGTCCGATGCGTATGCCTGCAATCGCGGCGTAACGTTCGCAAAGCTCCGGCGCGAATTGCGCGGCGTCACCTGCGAACTGTTGGGCTTGTGGGTCGAGTATTTCATAAGCCGGCGTGCGCAACGTCCACTGATGCGCCAACGTGACGCGCTGGTCTTGCAACTCGCCGCGCACGAGCAGCGTGTTGTCAGCCAACACATCAATCTCTGCCGCGAAGGTGCGCGTATAACTTTCGGTTTCAATCGGAAAGGTCAGCAAGGCGTTCTTTCTCCTTCAAAAAATGCAGTGTGACAAAGCCAGGGGCAGTTGTTAGCATACCTTTTACCAGCACATTTTCCGGCTGCATCAGCCACCCGAAAGCAATCATACTTAATGAGTTCTACTATTCCCAACATTCGCAACATCGCCATCGTCGCTCACGTAGACCACGGCAAAACCACTTTGGTTGATGCCATGCTGCGCCAATCGGGTCTCTATCGCGCCAACGAAAAAGTCGTCGAGCGCGTGATGGATTCGATGGATCTCGAACGCGAGCGCGGCATCACGATCATGGCGAAAAACACCGCCGTGCAATATCACGGAACGAAGATCAACATTCTCGATACGCCGGGCCACGCCGATTTCGGCGGCGAAGTCGAGCGCGTCCTCAAGCTCGCTGACGGCGTCGTGCTGTTGGTTGACGCTTCGGAAGGGCCATGGCCGCAAACCCGTTACGTGCTATCAA
>JABFSD010000446.1 GCA_013140935.1 Acidobacteriota bacterium | reverse complement strand
ACATCAACGAAGCGACGATCAAGTTCGATCACGCCGAAGCGTTGGATTACGTCAAAGGCTTTTTCGGGAACGATGCGAACGCGACGAGCTATCTCACGCGTCACGGCAAGCGGCTGTTGCGTACGCTCGAACTCATCCCGCCCGGCAAGCCGGAACAGCGCGTGTTGGAGTTGAGCAGTTACATGCAAATGCCGCCGCTGCTCAAACGCTATGGCAACTACGAAAACATCACCGTCACCAACTGGTGGGAAGGCGAGCCAAAAGAAAAGCTGCAAAGTGTGACGAATGCGCAGACCGGCGAAACCGTAGCGCTGCCGATGCGCAACGTTGACGTAGAGCGTGATCGCTTTCCTTTCGCCGACAACACGTTTGATGTCGCGCTGTGTTGTGAGTTGATCGAACACTTGCAGGAAGACCCGATGCACATGCTGTGCGAACTCAATCGTGTGATGAAATTCGGCGGATTGTTATTTATCACTACGCCGAACGTGGTGAGCGCGTTCAGCATTCAGGAAAGTCTGGCGGGCAGTCCGCCTTATATTTATGGCGCATATAATCGCGGCGGCAATCGCGCCGACCGGCACAGCCGCGAATACACGCCGCGCGACATTTCGACCGCACTCGAAGCCGCTGGATTCAAAGTCGCGCATCTCACCGCTGAAGACGTTTGGCACGACGTAGACGAATCGTTTCAAAGCTGGCTCGAAAAACATTCGAGCCTGCCGACGTATTTGCGTGGCGACAACATCTTCGCGGTCGGACGCAAATTGACCGATAAGCTCGAACGCTATCCGGCTTCGCTTTACGACTGAATGAGGTGCTGTGGAACAAGATGCTATCTTGTTCTATCAAGACAGGAACAAGATGCCATCTGGTTCCACAACTCATACAGAGTTTCTATATGCCAAGACGATCAACCACAGGCGACGATTACGACGGAGCGTGGAAGGAAGCCATCGAAACTTACCTGCGCGAGTTTCTCGACTTCTTTTTCCCTGTGGCCAGCGCGGGCCTTGATTGGACGCGCGGCTATCGCTTCCTCGACAAGGAATTGCAAAAGCTCACGCCACGCGGGGCGCGGCGCAAAGGCGTAGTGGATAAGTTATTCGAAGCGCACGCGCTCGACGGTGAAAGCCGTTTGTTAGCCATTCACGTCGAAGCGCAAAACCAGCGCATTCAGGATTTGCCTGAGCGCGTCTTTCAATACTACTACCGCATCTATGATCGGCTGCATCGTCCGGTGGCGAGCCTGATTTTGCTGACCGATGCGAGCGCGACGTGGCGTCCAGATAAATTTGAATGCGAAGTGTTGGGCTGTAAAGCGACGCTCGCATTCCCGATGGCGAAGCTGCTGGATTTTGATACGCCTGAATATGCGGCGCACGCCAATCCGTTCTCGTTCATCGTGCGGGCGCATCGGCGCGCACAGGCGACGCAACGCGATATGCAACAGCGGTATGACTTGCGGATGGCGCTGACGGAAGAGTTGGCGGAACTCGTGCAAAACGACCCCGCACAAGCTGAACGTTTTGAAGGCGTCTTGAAATTCTTTGAGTGGGTGATGCGGATGCCCGATAAGTTGGAAGACCAATTCGAAGATGAGTACAATGCGCGTCATCAGGAGGAAGTTATGTTCGTACCTTATCGAGAACGAAAAGCAGAAACACGTGGCCGCAGAGAAAGCCTGCTAACCGTGTTGACCGCCCGGTTCGGGCAAGTGCCGGAATCATTGCAGGAAACGATCAAACGCATTCAGGATTCCAACACGCTCGACCGCTTGCTGACGCTGGCTGCCACTTGCAAGGCGCGTGACGAATTCGAGCGCGCACTGGTCGAAGCCTAGCCTCCGCACCTCAGTCTGGCTGCCATCGTTGAATCGGAGTGCCGATTCTCGCACTCAGCCACAGTCTTACTTCCCCGCTACTTGATGGCAGTTCAACCATGATCGAAGTTCAAAACGTATCCAAACTTTATCGCATCTATGACAGTCCGTCGGGGCGGCTGAAAGAAATTCTGTTGCAAGGGCGGCGCAAATATCACCGTGACTTTTGGGCCTTGCAGGACGTGAGCCTCGAAGTCCCCACCGGCGAGACCGTAGGCATCATCGGACGCAATGGCGCGGGCAAGTCTACGTTATTGCAGATCATCGCGGGCGTGCTGCAACCGACGACGGGCGCGGTGCGCGTCGAAGGGCGCACGACGGCGTTGCTCGAATTGGGCAGCGGCTTCAATCCCGAATACACCGGGCGCGAAAACATTTTGATGAGCGGGCAGATTCAGGGTTTCAGCGAAGCCGAGATGAAGCAGCGCATGGATGTGATTGTGCAATTCGCCGAGTTGGTGGAGTTCGTAGACCAGCCCGTCAAAACCTATTCAACCGGCATGCTGATGCGGCTCGCCTTTGCCGCCGCCATTCACGTAGACCCCGATGTACTCATCGTGGACGAAGCCCTCTCGGTCGGCGACGTTTACTTTCAGCGCAAGTCGCTCGACCGCATGGATTTCTTTCGCAAGTCGGGCAAGACGGTGCTATTCGTTTCGCACGATCCGCTGTTGATTCAGCGTTTTTGCACCAAAGCCGTCTGGATCGAAAAAGGCCACGTAGCGATGATCGGCGAAGCGCGCAAAGTCGTGACGGCTTATCAGGCTTTCTGCGCGCGATTGGAAGATGAATACCTGCAACACCTCGCGCAAAACACCGGTATTCGTTCGACCGAACACGAAGCCATTCTGCGCGAACTCGAACTCGTAGGCGCGCGCTGGGGCAACGGCAAGATCAAAATCACCAACGTCGAAATGCTCAACGCACAAGGCGAAGCCCGCTGGACATGGCACGTCGGCGAAGCCGTGACGATTCGACTGCATTACGAAGCCGACGACGATTACCCCGACGCGGTCTTTGCCGTAGACATTCATCGTTTCGACGGCATCTTTCTGGCGACGTTTAACAATCACGACACTCATCCGCACGCGCTGCCGATCAAGCGCGGCACGGGTTTCATAGACTTGTGCATCCCACGTCTCGAATTGCCTTACAACCCTTATTTCATGACGCTCAAGGCTTATACCGAAAACGGCGCGCCCGACTGGCGCCATCCGGCGGACGTGCATAACCAGCTTTATCAATTCGACGTGTTGCTCACCGACCGTATCATTCACGGCGTGCTACAACTCGAAGCCGATTGGGCGCAACCCGCCAGTCAACTGGCGGCGCACAGCGCCTGACACTTGATTGGACAAACCACTTCACCCCTTTGCCTGTTTTGCGTTTGCTTCGCCTTATTTCGTTGGCTAATCTGCCTGCTGTCCGTTACCAAAAACAATTAACGCAGCACTTGCTGCGCAACTAAATTCCAGTACAAAGAAAGAAGGAGACTCCACCATGAAATGCTATTTGAAACTCCTGGTAGTCCTGTGTCTGGCGCTCGTTGCGAGCACCGTCACGACTTTCGCGCAGGCTTCTGGTTCGACCGCCGAATTACGCGGGCACGTAACCGATGCCAACGGCGCAGCGATTCCCAATGCGAAACTTACGTTGACTGATACGGCCAAAGGCACCGCACGCACGGGCGTCAGCGATGCCGAAGGCGCTTATACGTTTTTGGGCTTGCTGCCCAGCGTTTATGAACTCAAAACCGAAGCCGCCAATTTCACCAGCGGCCTCACGCGCCTCGAACTTACCGTAGGCCAACAGGGCGTCGCCGACGTGGTGCTAAAAACGGGCGGCGTCAGCGAACAAATCGAAGTCGTGGCGGGTACGGAAGTCGTAGAGACCGCGCGCACAGAACAATCTGCCGTCATTGATAACAAACAGATCGCCAATCTGCCGATCAATCGCCGTAACTTTTTAGATTACGCCCTGCTCACGCCCGGCGTAGTAGATGCCGACAACATCGCCGACTCCTCTGACTTTCGCGTAGGCCAAACGCCGCAATCGGGTTTGTCGTTCGGCGGCAACAACGGACGCGGCAATATGGTGCAAGTGGATGGCGCTGAGACGCTCGGCTCATCGGGCGGCGTACAAGCGACGATCAGCCAGGAAGCGGTGCAGGAATTTCAAGT
>JABFSD010000601.1 GCA_013140935.1 Acidobacteriota bacterium | reverse complement strand
TCTGTGCCGTATCGAAGCGTGCAATCGTTTCATAAGTCTGCTCGCCATTCGCTTTGACGCGCAACACTTGCGCAGCCGCAACGCCTTGTCCGTTGGCGTTGGCGGCGAATATGACGGGGGCGACTCTGGCGATACGGACTTTGCCGGTTGAGACGGCTCCGTCGTTGCTTGTCACCGTCACCACCGCTTCGCCCGCAGCCATGCCTGACGGCGCTAAATAGTTCACTTGCGTAGGTGAGACAAAAAACAATGAGGCCGGGCGTTCGACGCCTGCGCTGTCTTGTAACCGCACCGTCGTGCCTGCCAGGTTTGTCGGCAAGGGCGAAGTGTTCGCTGCTTGCGTGACGGTTGCCAACCCGACACCAAACGCCGCGACTATCGCTTCGCTGGCAATGGCTTCGGCGCTATAACTGGCGGCTGAAACATTCGCCACCGTGCGAGCGACTGTCACCACACCCGCTATCCAATTGGCTGTCAGGCTGCGCGCGGCGGAATCTACGATCTCGCGTCCCACCGGCGCATCGCCCAACGACACCGCAACCGCGCCCGTCGCATTGGCCGTCGCAGCCAATGTCACCACCCATAATTGCCGCGTGCCGACTGCAAAGTTTTGTCCGGCAGACAAAGCGAGGGCCAAGCCTACGCGCCCGTTGGTCGCCTGATTGGTATTCACGTTGGGCTGCGCACCATTGGCATCGCTTCCGATTGACGCGGAAACAAAGCGCAACTTGGCAGGGTCGAAAATCAAGCTGAACCCTAACGCATTCTCGTTGCCAAGCGCGTCAATTTCGATGGCGAGCGTGCCTTGTTGATTCGGTGACAAGTTGATATTGCGCAAACGCACGGCGCGCGTTGTGGGTTGAGCGATTGCCGATGCTTCGCCATCTGCCGATGCTATTTCATGCGCCGCCAACAACGAACTCACCGGCGCAGTCGGGCCGCCCGCTGGAACTACCTCATCTACGCCAGCCGCGTAACGCCCAGCCTGCACCCAATCGGCAATAGAAAGCCGACCGTCACCTTTAGTTTCTTTGGGAGCACAATCGGCACGTTGAAATTCGCTACCTGCCCCAATCGTATCCAAGCCTGCGGTAAAACGTCCGAGTTGCACCCAATCAGCAATCGTCACGTTTCCGTCATTGTTTCCGTTTGGTCGAGGGCTGACATCGGCTTCATAGCCTGGTATCACGGTCACTGTTCCAGCGGTAAAACTAGCAGGCAAGATAGCTGAGGCATCGCTGACAACTTCACGGGCAATTAGTTGATCGTTAAAACCTATCGTTCTTGATGTAGCTATGGCATTGGCCGCGATGCTGAAAGTAACGTTGGCAACCCGATGAGTGCCAGCCACAAATTTAGCGGTTGCAGGCAATGCAACCGCAATACCGAGTCTGCCTTGTGCTGTCTGGCTGGTGTTCACATTGAGCGATGAGTTTGTCGCATCCGCCCCCAAAGCAACTTGTGGGTTGCTAAAAATGCCAGTGTCAAAAGTGAGAGTGAAGCCGAGCGCGTTTTCGTCACCTACAGCTACCAGATCAATAGGAACAGTCACAGTTCCGCCGGGAGCGCCACTTGCGCTAACAGCTTTTACATTTCGCGGAACGTTGACGTAGCGATAGCTCGTCACTTCCGCTCGTGCATTGGCTCCCGCCGTACCATCTCCTAGAAAAAGGCTGTTCTGAAAGTTAGAAGCACTGGTTGGGCCGGAAGAAAAAAACCTTCCGTCAATGTAAAGCCTGAACCCAACTCCCGGAGCGCCTTCGAGCCTGTATTCATGAAACTGCGTATTGTCGTGTGAAAAGGTGCGAAGGCTGCCCGTTCCATTGTCTTGTACCGTGTTTGTTCCCAGCCCTATACCCAATTGTTCTGTGCCAGTAAAAAAACCAAAGGCAAACCCATTGTGATTGTTCGGTTGGGCTTCTTCTTCCAACACGCGAGCGCGAAGCGCAAGAATGAACGCTGCTTGTGGATCAACCACATTGTTCAAGTTGTATCTGTTACTACCAGACCCAGTGAAACCAACTCCGATGGAGTTCTGAAAGAGCGTTCCACCGCTTACTGAAAAGACACGGCTTTCGGGGGCGGTGTTACCCTGTGCGAAGTACGCCCAACCTTGGGCGCTGGGAAGTGAATTGAAATTTAGACTGACATCCGCTGCCTGAACCACAGCAAGGGCAATCAAAATTGTGCAGAACACTGCATAACGAGTTGCTTTTCGAGCAAGGGCAAACCATTTCATATTTTTATTCCTTTCAATCGGAAGTGTTGCGGCTAGAAGATGGCCGGTGCTAAATTGCCAACCTCTTCAAAGACCGACAATTCAGCAAGGCCATCAGTTCGAGCGAAAATGCTCTGTCGCCGTAAGCGAAATTGCGGCGGCGAAATTTCAGCGGCTGAAAGATTTTTTTACTCAGCGGCGGCGCTGCCTGTCAGCAGCGTAAAGTTTCATCCAAAAGCAGCACCCTTCCCCCCTGTCACACGAGTGCGATTAAAAGTGCGAATCACATTCACCGTTGCTTGACTGATTTCTTTCACGGATGTCTCAACCTGGCGGTCTGACATGGCTGGGGTTTTGGCGCAGTACACAGCCTGCTTCGTCGCGTAGCGACGGCTGACTTTAGACGTGGGTTTTCAACCCACGGCAGGTGGGGAAATGGTTTCCGCGTCGCGTAGCGACGCTTGAAGTATGAGTGTTGCGACGCAATGAAAAATCACCACTCACTCCGCCAGACTGAATTGCAATGGGGAGTTAACGGTTCATCTTCGCGCAGCGCTTCAGGCGTCGCTACGCGACGCGGGCATTGTTGCTGCGCCTGTCGTGGATTGAAATCCACGGCTAAGGTCAGGCATCGGCTACGCGACGAAGAGGGGCGGCCTTTCGCTTAAAAATGGGGGCAGCCTTTCGCTTAAAAATTGAAGGAATGATCCGGCGCAAAGCGCATTGTGAATCGCACGTTTCATCACACTCTTTCACACCAGCCGAATGGAGGAACGACCGAAATGGCTACATCGGAATTCAGTCAGTTGATGCGTCGGTGGCAGGCGGACGAGCCGGACGCTTTGTCGGCGCTCGTCGAAATCGTAGACAGCGAATTGCGGCGTCTGGCGCGGCATTACCTGCGGGGCGAACGCGCGGGGCATACGTTGCAAACGACGGCGCTCATTAACGAAGTCTGGGTGCAAGTGCTGGAACGCAAGCTGCGCGCGTTTCAGAACCGTGCGCATTTCATCGCGGTAGCGGCGACGATCATGCGCCATCTCATTACCGACCGTGCGCGCCAACGGCTCAGTCAGAAAAAGGGCGAAGGCGCGATCAGGGTTTCGCTGGGCGAAGCCGAATCCGCCCAAGACGAACGCCTGACCGAGTTGCTGGCCTTGAGCGAAGCGCTCGATCACCTTTATCAGCACGATGAACAAATCGCCCGCGTCGCCGAATTGTTCGGTTATTGGGGCTTGCAAAACAAAGAGGTCGCCGAAGCGCTGGACGTGTCTGAGGCTACGGCAACGCGCAAGTGGCAGGCGGCGCAAGTCTGGCTCAAACGCGAATTGACCAAAACCCGTGCGTAATTCAGGAAGCCGCGAATCCGGCTCCGTAGGAGCCAAATGTTTATAGAACCCGCATGGCTATTGCCTCTAAGCTCCGTTAGGAGCGGCAGGTGTCAGATGCCGCTCCTAACGGAGCTTAGGAAGCATGACTCGCTCAACTATAAACATGCCGCGCCGCTGGCGCTAAAACCATTGAAGGCACAGGCCGTGAGCAAGTACAGGCTTCAATTAATGATGTTACGCAGTCGAGGTGAAACGAAATCATTTGACAGCTTTTTGCGCCGGAGGCGCGCGGGATATTAGCCGGTGGTGAAGCGTCAGCGGAACCACCGGAACATGCGCGAAATCATTTTTGCGCTCCGGCAGGAGCGCGGGACAAAACTTAGCGATGATAAGAAGTCTGGTCCTGCGTCCCTTCAGGACGCGGGTGTCGTGGCGCACGTTTCCGGTGGTTCCGCTGACGCTTCACCACCGGCTAATATCCCACGCGCCTCCGGCGCAAAGAAACGGTCAATTGATTCG
>JABFSD010000502.1 GCA_013140935.1 Acidobacteriota bacterium | reverse complement strand
TTTGCAAGACCATCGTCTCGGCGCTGGCAACTTTCCTCACCGTCGCGTCGTTGCCGAATAGCAAGGATTTGGCTTCGCTTTGCAGCATCTGTTCGCGCGCCCAGTCGTCGTCGCGAAAAATAAAAACATCAATCTTGAACATCATCGCCAACTGGATGAGGTTAAAGCTGCTGCGTTCACGAATGGCGCGCGCGATGGCTTGTTCATCAAAGTAAAACTCGCGGTCAAACGCCGCTTTCAAAGCCTCAACATCAGTGGCGCGAAGGTCAGCCACCAAATCAAGATCATTGGTCAACCGCGTTTCGCCATGCACGATGCTCGCCATCGAACCGCCAATCAGATAACGAATGCCAAGCTGTTCCAAAGTGTCAGTGACTTGCAACGCGACTCTGATCGCCGCTGGCATCAAGTTGGAATCATCAACCGCCATCAATAACCTTTTACGTCAGGGTCCCAGCCGAACGCCTTGCGCATCAACTCAGGCTCGATGCGCCGCGCAGCCGCCCGCAACTGCCATTCGCGTTCGCTCGCGTGCGGATGCTGCCGCCTGATTTCACTGAGCGCCAGCAAGTGTGCGCTTTTGATTAAATCATCCATGATCGCCAGCTTCTCGGCGGCGGACATGCGGCGGTAGCCTTCGATAATGATGCGCTCGATTTCGGGCGGCGTGTCTTCAGCGAGTGGTTGCATTGTTTGATTGCTTTCCGAGAGCGCGATGAAATCGTTGCTCTAATTGGTGTCGTTTCAAATCTTCCAAGCGACGTTGTTGTTGCGCTGCTTGCGCGGTTTCCTCTTCGTCTTGCAACGTCAATTCTTCGCGGTCGCGCAACCGTTCGGCGGCGATGTTGAGGTAAACCTCCGCCGCCATGTCATCTGACGAAGCTGTCAAAGCGTGCAACCTCAACCGGTCATTCACCGTCGCGTGCGGACGAAACTCAAGCGCGGGAACGTCTACCGACAGGCTGACGACTTCGGCGCTTTTGAAATAATCTTCAATGGCTTGTTGCTGCGCGCGAAACAACGCATCGTCGCGCGTCATGCCTTCCGTTCTGATGCCAGGCAACGCAGGCACGACTGCGACGTAAATGTTGTTCACCAGCCGAACGATCACATCATACGTTTTCATCTCTAACCCTTTTCCTAACTTTTTGGGCGACTATGTCGAGGGTCGTTCCATTGCCCAATCTTCATACTTGAGATTCGGCACGCGCGCGAAATCTGCAAAGTTGCGTGTCACCACTGTGCCATCAACCGAAAGGGCGATGGCGGCAATAGATAAGTCTCTCGCGCCGATGAGTTTCTTGAGCCGAATATGCTGGTCGAACAACACGGCAGCGTCATGGCTAAACGGCAGCCATTCACGCTGTAACCACAAATCAACTGCTCCGCTTAATTCTGCCAACGCCCGCAAATGTGCCTGACCGGTTTGTGCTTTACGGCATTCGAGCAACCAGCCATCCATTTTTTCTTCCACTGACACGATGGTCGTTATCACCCGGTTGCCACCTTCGGCGAGTACCTCATGCATACGCTGCATAGTGGCTGGGTGGCGCTGCTCAAACATACCAAGAGAAACGGTATCAAGAATGTAAATCATGCGCGGCTCATTGATTGATGCTTACTGCATCACTTCGGATTCAGCTTCGAGCCTCGCGGCTTCACGTTCTTGATGTTTCAAAAGAGCGAGCGAGGCCAAATAACTCTGATAAACCGGATCATTGGGGTCTTGCCAACGGATCCCCGCTTTGCGCGCCCACGCTTCCGCTAACGGATATTCCGAAGCGACACTTTCCGCTGCCTGTAACTGCTGAACCGAAGAACCATTCGACACCGGCGCGTTTACCGTAACGCTAACAACCTGCGCGCTGGTCAGAAATTCTTCCATCGCGGATTTCGCTTTGCCGACGGCTTCTTCCGCCGTCGCACCGATCTGAACGATGTGCGGATAGTCCAACACCGACGCGAGAAAATGTCCGTTTTGTTTGCCGACAATCACGTCAAAGGTTTTCATAACGACTCCTTTAGCCGACAGGGTAACGCAAAACTGCGGCTTGCGTTACCCATCGGCACAGCCTCAATTCCCCGAACCGCTGCCGCCCGCCACCTAATTCGGAAACGCCGAACCTACTTAATCTCAGGCGGTGTATATGTTTGCCTACTCGACTTTGCCGCCACGGCAAACTTCATTTCGCCCAATCTTCAATTACCAAATTCGGTACGCGCGAAAAGTCTGCGATATTGCGCGTTACGACAATTCCATTCACAGCAAGCACGATTGCCGCAATAGCGAGATCGTTCGTACCGATTTGCTTATCCTGTTTGCGTAACTGATCAAAAATTTGCGCCGCCGTTTTGTTAAAAGGCAGGCACGCGATCTGCCGGTAAAAAGTAAGCCCGTTGTTCAATCGTTGGTAAGCGAGGATTCGCTCATCGCCATTTTTAGCCCGCCGACAAGCGGGCAACCATCCGCTGAGGTCTTCACCGAACGTGATAACCGTTGAAACGACCTCAGTGCCTGGCGGCAAACTTCGAGCGTGCGCCAACACTACGGGATGACCTTGCTGCCAATACCCAGCGATGTCTGTGTCCAGCACATAAATCATTGGCTCGCCTATTTCGCTTCGGCCACCTCAAGGACGTTTAACTCCAACACGGCTTCATCACGCTGTCGGCGGCGTTCAGCGTAAATATCCTCGATGTGTTGTTGCATCGCTGCTTCATCGCCGCTGAACAGTCCTGCCACAGCGAGCAGGTCTTCTACTTTCGACAACCCTTCTGAACGAAACACGGGGTCGGCTAATTGAATGATCGCCGACTCAACATTCAGCAAGTAACGTTGGGCCAGTTCTTTCGCGTTCACTACCGCTTCATCGCGCGTTGCGCCTTCTGCCACGACATTCGGCAGCGTAGGAATCAACGCGCGAAAATGACCGTTCTGCCGTTCAACCAAAACTTCATAACTTCTCATAACGACTCCTTTCGCCGACAGGGTAACGCAAATTTCCGCGTTGCGTTACCCGTCAGCAAAGCCTCAATTCCCCGAACCGCTGCCCGCCGCCGCCGGTTTGCCGTAATTCGGAAAAGCCGGACGTTTGCTCGGTTGCGGCGGATTGCGTTTGAGTTCTTCCATCAACAGCGCGACGGCTTTTTCGAGTTGGGGGTCGCGGCCTTGCCGCCATTGGGCGGGGTCGAATTCGACTTCGACATCGGGGCTGACGCCTACGTTTTCGACTTCCCACGCGCCGTTGAGGCCGTATATCGCCGCGTCGGGCGCGCGCACCGTACCGCCATCCATCAGCATCGGCATCGGGAACGAAGCCACCAGGCCGCCCCAGGTTTTCTTGCCGACGATTTGGCCTACGTTGAGCTTGCGGAAGTACCAAGGGAGCGCGTCGCCGCCCGAACCCGCGAGTTCATTAACGATCATCACCTTCGGGCCGTAAATCGCGCCCGTCGGCGAAGTCAAATCCTGCCCGCCTTCGCGGAAGTAAACGTTGCTCAGTTTTTTGCGCGCGAGCGTTTCGGCTACGTAATCGGCGAGGAAGCCGCCGTTGTTGAAACGTTCGTCAATCACCGCGCCTTGCTTGTCGGTTTGCGCGAAATAATACCGCGTGAAGTTGATGTATCCGCCATTCGCCGTATCAGGCAAATGCACATAAGCCAGCTTGCCGCCCGACAGTTCGCTCACCTTGCGGCGATTGCCTTCAATCCAGTCGAGATTGCGCAAGCCGAGTTCGTTGCCCGAAGGCACGACCGTCACTTCACGCGCACCCGTGCCGTCGGCGTTCGGCCCGACTTTGATGACGACCTGCTTGCCTGCCTTGCTCTCAAAGAAGCTGTAAACATTGTCGCTATCGCGGACTTCGCGTCCGTTGACCGCCAACAGATAATCGCCCGCTTTGACGTTCACGCCCGGTTGCGTGAGCGGCGCGCGCAAACGCGGATTCCAGTTTTCGCCGTTGAAAACTTTGGCGAAACGATAGCGTCCGTTTTCCAATTTGTAATCAGCCCCCAACAAACCGACCGCGACGAAGTTCGGATTCGGTACGTCGCCGCCGCCGATGAACATG
>JABFSD010000136.1 GCA_013140935.1 Acidobacteriota bacterium | reverse complement strand
CAAACACAGGTCATTGACGGCACCGGCAAGTTTCTGATTCCTGCGTTGTGGGACATGCACATCCACCTGACGAACGAACCGAGCCAGGCCGTGACGCGCGAATGGATGATGCCGCTGTTGCTGGCTTACGGTGTCACAGGCATACGTGAAATGGGCGGCGACTGGCAGCGGATTCAGCAACTGCAAATTGATTTACTCGCGGGCAAACTCAAAGGCCCGCATATCATCGCCGCCGGCCCTTTCGTTGACGGCCCGGGCTTCGTAGATAAACCTGTCACGACGCCTGACGAAGCGCGTCAGCGCGTCAAAGAACTCAAGGCCCTCGGTGTAGCCTTTATCAAAGTCCAAGCCAACCTCGTGCCTGACGTTTATCAAGCCGTACTGGCCGAAGCCGCCAAACAAAAGCTCGTCGTTGCCGGACACATCCCCGAAGCCATCAGTGCCTTTGTGGTCGCGCAATCTAATCAGCGCAGCATTGAACACCTTTCGCCCATCTTGCCCGGCGATGCGGGCATCCTGCTCGCTTGCTCAAACAAAGAAGCCGCGCTGCGCGCCGATATGCTTGCACTCAAGAATTTCAAAGGGCAGGAATTGCGCCAACGCGAACGCTCGCTCGAAACGCAGTTAATCGAAACCTATGACGCGAAGAAATGCGCAGGACTGTTTAGGCTGTTAGCGAAAAAACAAATCTTCGTGACGCCTACGCAAATTTGGGCGGAGCGGCTCTTGCCGTTGAATGCGCAAGATTTGCTCGACGCGACGGCGCTCTCATTGATGCCGCGCACCCAAGCCGAAAAGCTGACCGCGCGCCGCACACAACGCATCGCCACCATGCCGCCGGAAAATTTTGTTTTGCTGCAACGCGTCGCCGACATCGCCCAAACGCTCGTCACCCAATTGCATCGTGCGCGCGTGCCGCTGCTCGCAGGCACTGATGCCTTAGACGGCGACGTGATTCCGGGTTTGAGTCTGCATCAGGAACTCGAACGATTCGTGCGCGCCGGACTCACGCCGCTTGAAGCGTTGCAAACGACGACGCGCAATGCGGCGCGCTATTTCGGTACGCTGGCAGAAAGCGGAACCATCGAACGCGGCAAACGCGCCGATCTTTTGTTGCTCGACGCCGACCCCTTGCGCGACATCCACAATACGCAGAAGATTCACGCCATCATTCACAACGGCAAACTCATTGACGCGACGCAACGCGCGGCGCTGTTGAAAGCCGTGGCAGCATTCGCCGAAACGCACTGACCAATTAGACAGGATTTCAGGATTTTCAGGATTGACCGGATGAAGAAAAATGCTGTGATGCTTATCCCTCTGACCCATCCCGTAAATCCTGAGAATCTTGTCAATCCTGTTCAATTCTCTTCAGGAGTTTTTATGCGACGACTTCTTTTCGTTTTTCTGTTTTCTTGTTTGCTCATAGCGACTTCATTCGCACAAACCGATTGGACGCGCTTTCGCGGCCCCAATGGCAACGGCGTCTCGACCGCAACCAATCTGCCGATCGAGTTCGGTCCCGAAAAAAACGTCGTATGGAAAGCGGCGCTGCCCGCCGGACACGCTTCGCCCGTCTTCACCAAAGACAAAATTTTTGTCACGGCGCATACGCCCACGGCGAAAGATAAAAAAGACGTTTATCAGCTTTTCGTAATTTGCCTTGATCGCGCGACGGGCAAGCAGCTTTGGCAACGCGAAGTCCCGCGCGTCAACAAAGGCCGTCTCGAAAATGTGAACGGCCCCGCGTCGGCTTCGCCCGTAACTGATGGCACGAACGTGTATGTGTTTTTTCAGGATTTCGGCTTGCTGGCTTATGACTTGAACGGCAAAGAAAAGTGGCGGCTGCCGCTCGCGCCGATGAATATCTATTACGGTTACGGCGCGTCGCCGATGCTGGTGGACGACAAGCTCATCCTGCCGGTGGATGCCGATGGCGGAGAGGCTTATCTGCTCGCCGTCAATAAGAAGTCCGGCAAAGTCCTCTGGAAAACGCCGCGCCCTGAGATCATTTCAGGTTACTCGACGCCTACGGTGTGGCAGCCCAAACAGGGCGCGAAACAGTTGATCATCCCTGAATCGTTTCAGCTTTCGGCGTATTCGGTCGCCGATGGCAAGCGCGTTTGGTGGGTACGCGGTTTGGCCTGCGAATCAAAATCAGTAGCAAGTATCAAAGACGATACGCTTTATGTGAACGGCTGGGGCTTTCCGCAAAATCAGCCGGGGCAGCAAATTGCTACCGTACCGTTTGCGGAAGGGTTGACGAAATACGACGCGAATAAAGACGGATTGATCGCGCTCGACGAAGTAAAAAACATTGATCGCAACAGCAACGACAAGATGGGCTTTATGTTGAAAGCCGCGTTTGACGCTTTCGATGCCAACAAAGACGACAAGCTCAACGCCAACGACTGGAACGTCTTTCGTTCGATGATGGCTTCAGAGAACGGCTTGCTGGCGATCAGGCTTCCTACCATGGGCGGACAAGGCGATATGACCGTGAGTGCCGTGCAATGGAAGTATCAACGTCCCGTACCGCAAGTGCCTTCGACGCTGCTTTATCAGAACACGCTGTTTATGGTGAACGACAGCGGCATCCTGATTTCGTTCGATCCCGCGACGGGCAAAGTCATCAAGCAGGGACGGCTGAAGGGCGCGATTGATAAGTATTTCGCTTCGCCCGTCGGAGCCGACGGCAAAGTGTTTCTCGTGAGTCAGGACGGCACGATGTCCATTGTCTCGGCGCAAGGCGAATGGGAAGTGTTGCAGGTGAATACGCTGGGCGAAGAGGTTTTCGCTACGCCTGCGCCGCTCGACGGCAAACTGTATGTGCGCACGCAAAAGACGCTGTATTGTTTTGGCAAATAACATAACGCGTTCGTAGTTCCGCCTTTAGGCGGTTTCGCATACCGAGACTTCAACCGCCTAAAGGCGGAACTACGAACGCGTCTTTCTTGTGAGGTTCGCTGTGACAACTTTTCGCCTTTCCCTTGGCCTGCTGTTCTGCCTTTCGATTCAAGTAAATGCCCAAACCTGGTCGCAATTTCGCGGCCCCAACGGCGCAGGCGTAGCCAGTGAAGCGAACCTGCCCACCGAACTCGGCCCGACAAAAAACATCGTGTGGAAAACCGCCTTGCCCGCCGGACATTCTTCGCCCGTGCTGACCCAGGACAAAATCTTCATCACCGCGTATGAAGGCGATAAACTTTTTGTCATTGCCGTCAATCGCGCCGACGGCAAGATCGCGTGGCAACGCGACATTCTGCGTCCACGCAAACAGGACTTGCACAAATCCAATTCGCCCGCGTCGCCCAGCGTCGTGACGGACGGCAACGCGGTCTATGCCTTCTTCACCGACTTCGGTTTGTTGGCGTATTCCGTCGCAGGCAAAGAGCTTTGGCGCATGCCCTTGGGGCCATTCAACAATCCGTTCGGCATGGGTTCGTCGCCGATTCTGGCCGATGACAAGTTGTTGCTGAATTGCGACTCTGAGAGTGGTTCATTCTTTCTCGCCGTGAACAAGAAAACCGGCAAAGTCATTTATCGGGTCGAACGCCCCGAATTCACGCGCGGCTTTTCGACACCGGTTTTATTCAAACCCGCGAAAGCGCCCTTGCAAGTGCTGGTCGCGGGTTCATTGCGTCTGGCAGCCTATGACGTAGCCACCGGCCAAGAGGTTTGGCATCTGCGCGGTTTGACGTGGCAGATCAAGCCTACGCCGGTGATGGGGAAAGGCATGCTTTACGTGCTGGGCTGGGCAGGCGGAGCCGATCCCGGACAGCAGGAAACGATTGCACCATTTGCTGAAATGCTCGCCAAACACGACGCCGATAAAAACAGCAAGCTCTCAAAGACCGAAGTGCCCGATCCCAAAATGGCGAAGTCGTGGATTGATTTCGATCTAGACCGCGACGGCGAATTGGACGAACGCGACTGGCGCTCTTATCAAAACCGCCGCGCTGTCATTAACGGCATATTGGCTTTCGCGCTCGAACCTACGATGTCGCTGCAAGGCGATATGACCGACAAGCTGTTGCGCTGGCGCTTTGAAAAGATGCTGCCCAACACGCC
>JABFSD010000374.1 GCA_013140935.1 Acidobacteriota bacterium | reverse complement strand
TTTTGACGGAAGCTTGTGAAGCGGCCAGACAAGGCACGCCTGCTCCTTCGCTTCTGCCTGACCATTCTGTACTGGAACAAAATCATCATTTAGTTACGGCAGCTTGAGCCCCCGTGAACGGATACAAATCTTTTAAGGCGTGGAGTCGCTGATGATCGTCAGTCCGGCAACGCCTTGATAGTCGCTCGCGTTGTGCGTCATCAGCGGTACGCTGTAAAGCGCCGCCGTCGCACCGATCCACGCATCGGCAGGCTGAATCAGTCGGCCTGCGTTTCTCACCTGTTCTCTGACCTCTGCCCACTTGCGGCAAAGTTGCGGACTGGATTCGATGACGGCAAAGCGGCTTGTCAGGAAGGCGAGCAAGTCGGCGTGTTTACGTGCGCCCCAGCCGCGACGAATCGCCCACTGCTCAAGCTCCGCGACTGTCTGAAAATTGATGTATGCCAGCTTGCCCGACAACTGCGCTTCGTAAGACGCGCCGCGCGTGTCGCCTTTGAAGATGTACGAAACGACATCCGTATCCACAATGAGCATGGAGAGTGCCGCCGACATCAATCAAGCTCCCTTTCCTTACCCGCGCACCGTTCTTCGCGCAGCCAGGCCGTGAACTCATCGGTGCTTTCATCATCCGGCCAAATGCCTGCGGCTTGTTGTCGAACGGCTTCCACATCGAAAGGTTTCAGCCCTTGTTCCGCTGCAATTTCTTCCAACGACTTCGGCGGCTCGATCAACGTGATGAGCGCACGCCGGTCTGCCAGCGGCAACGCCTGCGCTCCCTGTAAAACGTTCTCAAGAGTTGGAGTCATCATTTCGTTGTTCCTTTCTTCCCTGCCCGTTTCGGCTTCGCTTGACGATTCGGGGAAGCAATTGAAAATAACCCGGATATGGAATGCCCACACTGCGGACATCATTTATCGAAAGCCGATCAAACCTACGTAGCGCGCATCGTCACCACAAAATGGCAAAGACGCTGGGGAGTCATCAAATACAACCGCCGCATCCTTTTTGCCTGTGCCGGAATGCTGTTGCTCTGGGCGCTGATTCTTTACGCCTTTTGGATTGACGCCGATTCGATCCTAAAAAGAACTGCACCTGTTGATAGCGAGAGGCCAGTGTTGCAACGCGCCAGCCTTCTCAGCGTATAACGTCGGCCAATTCAAACACCCTGCTTTTTCTTCCCTGCCCGTGTCGGCTTCGCAGCCTTCGCCTTGCGTGTGCGTTTCGGCTTGGCTTCCGTCGTGACGGCCTCTGCCGTTTCGGGCGCAGCCGTCGCCGTCGCTTCCGCCGGTTCGCCTTCGTCTTTCGGCTTCGGCGGGCGTCCGGGCTTGCCGTAGACTTTGATGGAATCTAAGTCTGCATCTTTTATCATCAAGTCCCGTCCAAACTTCTCAGCAGGCAATTCACCAGACACCACAAGCTGACGAATGCGCCCAACCGAAACTCCCAAGCGTTCAGCCGCTTCTTTGCTAGTAAGAGTGTTCAACCCATTGAATGTTTTATTCAGCATAACGAACGGGAGGTTAATGGAAAAATATATTTAGCGCAAGGGCTAAATACTTCTTGCATTAACCTAGCGCAAGGGCTATATTATCACTTGTCAGTCAGCGATGGTGCTGGCAACAAAAAAAAGCAGGCAGCAATGATTCTCAACACTTCAATCTGGCAGTCAGTCATCAACGAAGCGAAAGCAAAGGCGAGCAATTCCCCTTTATGGCTCAAGGCGATTGATCGTGCGGTTGTTGAGGTCGAGACGGCGCGTTATTGGTCGTTTGCTGATGGGGTGTTGACGATTCAAAGCACGTCATCGGGCAAGCTCTACAAAATCGGCAACGATCATAAGTGCGAAGCCACGGCGTTCAACCGCCCGTGCAAGCATCGCGCAGCGCGTCGGCTGATGGCCTTGTATTACGAAGCATTGGGCAATGTCGCGCCGGTTGCCGATGAAGCCGCGCCGGTCGCACCTGCAATCGTGGCGATGCGCCAACGCGAAGCCGAACGCGCCGCGTCAGTGCTGGTGATGAGGTACGAAGGCAAGCGCACCTATTGCGGAGCGATTGAAATCTGAGCGGGAAGTTACTGTTTTCGAGCGGCTACACCGGCTACATCGGCTACAAGCCTTTATTTATAGGGTTTTGAGCCTGTAGCCGGTGCAAAAAACCGACCGGCTACACCGGCTACATTTAGGGGAGCAAAGGCAATGAGCAACAACACGAGCGAACAAATTCAACCCATCACCGGCGCAATCGCTGCGCCTACGAAGTTCGTCATTCAGGCCGAGTATCAAGGCTTTCCCGTCGTCGTTGAATGCACCGGCAAGGCCGACATCCTGAAGTCTACGATTGACCGGCTGATGAGCATCGGCGCGACGCCGCCCGCGCAACGCACGACGACGGCCAGCGCTGCGACGGCGGGCGATTCGTCGGCCCCGCCGAAATGCCGCATCCATCACGTGCCGATGAAGCCGAGCCGCAAGCCCGGCAATTTCTTCTGCCCGAAAAAAGACGGTCAGCATTACTGCGCCGAGACCGTCAAAGTTTAGCCCTCACATCACCAACGGAGCCGCGCAGTTATGGCGCACTGTGCGGCTTCAGTAACCAGCGCCGATGAAAAGGAACCACATGAAAGATTACGTAAAAGAAATAGTCGTTGAGACACACAACTACCATTTAACGCGCGGAAAACTTCTCACCGATTTTGCCTCCAGCGGCGCAGGCTCCGTCCTGTTGCGAAAGGTTGCAACCTGTAAAAAGGGGCAAAGCATTTCAGTAATCGTCAGCGATGACGTTGACGGAGATATTGAGATTTACCTCGTGGAAGAAACCGAAGAATAACCGCACACACAACGGAGTCGCGCAGCATCGGCGAGTCGGCTGCGCGGCTTCGATCAATCACTACTCGCCTTACACAAAAGGAGAAATCGCACCTATGAAAAAGCAACTATTGGAACGCTACGAAACATTGGTTCTCGAAAACGAAGAACAGCGCGTGCTGATTGGCTCGTACCGAGAAGATGAGCAAACACTAGCCGAGAGAGAAAAAGATTTGCTCGCTCGCGTTGAGCAACAAGCCGTGCGGATCGCCGAACTTGAACCCGTCGAAGCCGAACTCAATGAAAAGGTGAACGACTTCGACACTCTTATTCGGCAACTGGTCGAACAGAAAGAAGAAATCGCAGACCTGAAAGCCAAGCTCGCAAATGCTGGCACGGTCAACGTGAACGCGACGGAAGCCGCCGATATTCAGCGGGTGTCTGAAGCTATCGGTACGATCATTGAATTGCGGCAGTATTTGCCATCTTCTGCGCAAGAAGCCTGGGAAACCCTCATGAATGACATTCACTGTGATACGGAGTGGGCGAGCAATGGCGAAGTTGCGGCGAAGGTATTGCCTGTGATGCTGTCGGCGCGCCATCGGGCTATCACCGCTACGCCGTCGGCAAGCCGAGCCGACAAGAATGCGCGCCTCGTCGAAGCCATCGCCACGATAACGGAGTTACAAGACGAAATCCCTGGCACTCACTACGATGAGTTCTTCTCGTTTCTACATGATCTCGACCGAGATTCAGACTGGACCAGCGATGGGGACGCCATCAGGAAAGCGCTGCCGAACATTCTTGCTTTCTATCAGAGGAAGGATGAAGCGGAGAAGGCAGAAGCGGCGAAAACGGCAAAGGCGGCATAAGCAGCGGGCTTTCCTGACGCGCTAACGTCGGGAAAGCCCTTGAACAACAACCAACGCCGAAGCGATAGGCTGATGCACTGCGCAATCATCGTATCTTTTCGGCATCTCCTTTTGAAAGAGGTACAAAAAATGAATTCATACAATGATTTTCGAGACACACAGGCAGAGTTTGAAACCGAGGCCGACACCAAACACGAAAACGCCGGAACGTTTCTCTATTGGCTGTTCCTTTTGGTTGGCGTAGCCATCAGTGCCGGTGCGAGCTACTTCATCGGGCATAAGGGTTTCGTCGGCAATCCGTTTTACGAAAGGTTCATCGGCGCATCCAATGCGGCCTTGCTGGTCGTGGTTTGCCTTGATGGTACTTTTCTCGCTTTGGTTTGGGGCATGGGT
>JABFSD010000394.1 GCA_013140935.1 Acidobacteriota bacterium | reverse complement strand
GACTTGGTGCGATACTTGCGGCGCAGATGTTCGCGCGTGACGTTGAGCGTAATGCCTACGATAAATGAGGGCAGCGAATCTGCCGACCGCAGCTTGCCTTGCCTGAGTGCTTGAATCACGCGCAAAAAAGTTTCGGCCCGAATGTCTTCGGCATCGTCTTTAGAATGAGTTTCGCTGAGTGCCGTGAAATAAACGCGCGCGGCGAATTGTTCATACAACGCCGTTTCGGCCTGCGTCTCGCCGCGCGCAATGTCACTTACCAAGTTGTGAGGGGCTTCCGCGCTTTGCATTAGGGCGGCGATTGTAAGAGGCGAAAGAAAAAAAGAAAAAAGTTTGATACATCCGAACGGATAGCTGCACTACTGACCGAACCCGCAAGCAGAATGAGCAGGCGGGATGAAAAGGAGATGACTTATGAAAATTGTATTCACCCTGTTGGCAAGCGGCGTGTTGCTTTTTGGTTTCGCGGTTAGCGCCCAAGCGCCTGCGGAAAAACCGCTCGCTAATTTTGAAGGCAAGCCCGCTTTCGCTGAAGGCATAGACACGGGTTATTACGTTTGGCGTGATGGCGATAAGTGGTCGGTGCGCTGGACGACGACCGGCAAGTTGCGCCATTTCACGGGCGCAGTGACGGCGGAAGGTGGCGAACTCAAATCGCTCAAACGCATTGATGTCGAATCAGAACGCCGCGTGTTGTATCCCGGTCGCGCGCCGCGCATCGCCGTCGGGCCGCGTGGGCGCGTTTATCGGCGCGGCGGCGCTCCGCCCGTCGTGGCTACGCGCGAGCAGGATAAGTTCGAGAAGGATGGCGACGGGCGCATCGTCTATAACTCGCGTACCGACGACGACATTGATGGATTCGATTTCAAGACCGACGCCAAAGTCACGGCGTTGCGCTTCGTGCTGGAAATAGATGGACAGTTTCGTCCACAACTGATCGAAACCGGCAAAGGCAATCAGAAAGCCGGTAACGTACCTTTTATTGTCCGCTTGAAATAACCCCTGAAATTACCATTGAAATAAACACTTTGAGGAGACAAACGTTATGAAAAACCTGACTACGATTCTTTTCACTTTCGCTTTGAGTATTGGATTGACCACTTTCGCATTGGCGCAAACGCCTGCGCCGACACCGGGCACGAAAACACCAGTCGTCAAGCAGCGGCAAAAAAATCAACAACGCCGCATCGGACAAGGCGTAGCTTCGGGCGAACTCAAAGCCGGTGAAGTCAAAAAGCTCGAACAGCAACAGCAAGAGGTCAATCAGATGAAACACGAAGCCAAAGCCGATGGCACGGTGACGGGCGCGGAACGCAAAGACATTCTGAAAGAACAAAACCAGACCAGTCGTCAGGTCTATCGCGCCAAACACAACAACCGCAAACGCAATTAATTTCCCCCGCATGTGGCACAAGATGCCATCTTGTGCCACATCGTTTTAGAGCCGATAACGAACTTTCTTCTTATTGGCAGGCGTGACGACATTCACATTGGGCAACCGCAAGCTCACATCCGCCGACATCGTCCAGTCGGCGCACTCGCCGCGCAACAACTTCGGATAACCCGCCGCCGCAATCATCGCGGCATTGTCGGTCGTATAAATCGGCGAAGGGATATAGGCAGGAATTTTCAACTCATCGGCTAAGGCTTTGACCGCTGCGCGCAACTCGCTGTTGCAGGCGACGCCGCCCGCGAGAATCAGCGTGCGCGGACGACGTTCGACTGCTGCCTTGCGCAACGAACGCACCAGCGCACGTACGACGGCGTTTTGAAACGAAGCACATAAATCGAGAATTTGTTCTGGCTGATTCACGGCGTCGCTGACCGGCTCGATCGCATTCTCACGCACGTAACGCAACACGGCGGTTTTGAGTCCGCTGAACGAAAAGTCCAGCTTGTGTTCGGGGTCTTTGATTTCGGCCAACGGAAAGATGATCGCGCGCGGATTGCCACGCTGCGCCAACCGATCAATCACCGGCCCGCCGGGATAACCGAGTCCGATGAGCTTGGCGACTTTATCGAAAGCCTCGCCTGCTGCGTCATCGCGCGTGCGTCCAATCAATTCGTAACGTTCGGGTTCGTGAATGAGAAAAATGTTGGTGTGTCCGCCTGAGACGATCAACGCCAGCGCCGGATATTCAGGCGCGGGGAATTCAAACGCGACCGAATAAACGTGGCCTTCGATGTGATTGACGCCGACGATGGGCTTACGCGCGGCAAAGGCCATCGCTTTGGCGAAGTTGATGCCGACGAGCAGCGAGCCTACCAAGCCGGGGCCTTGCGTGACGGCGATGCCGTCGAGATCGAACGCGGTAACGTTCGCTTGCTGCAACGCAGTGGCGACGACGCTTTCAATCTTTTCGAGATGTTCGCGCGAAGCGAGTTCGGGCACTACGCCGCCATAGCGACGATGCGTATCGATCTGTGAATGAATGACGTTGGAAACGACGTGCGTGCCGTCGGCAATTACGGCGGCAGCGGTTTCGTCACAAGAACTTTCAATGCCGAGCGTCAACATAGCGGGTTATTCAAACTCTACGTTTTCATAAACGTCTTTCAACGCAAGTTCGCAGTTGATTGAGACGAGTGCCATGCGGTCTTGCAGGTCGGTGAAATCGTGTCGCTGCCACTTGTTGCCGATGCGCGTGTAAAGCGTGAGATGAACTTCGTGTTGAGAGATCAACAGGTATTGCTGTAACGAAGGCAAGTCTTGATAGGCTTCTTTTTTCTTGCCGTGGTCAAGCCGTGCCGTCGCGGGTGAAAGCACTTCAATGACGAGCGTAGGGTTCAGCAACACGTCAATGCCATTATCTTTTTCGTAAGCTGGCTTTCCACAATAAACACTGGTGTCAGGATAACGATAAGGCGGCCACTGGGGGGTTTTGATAGGCGTTTCAGCGGCTTTTGAAGAACACGTGCTGCCGCGCAATTTCGTGCGTAGCAAGTAAAACATGTTCTCACTGATTTGGGCATGTTGTTGCGTGCCACCGCTCATGCAGATGATGTCACCGTCCCAATACTCATAACGTCCTTCGCCCGATTGTTCGAGTGCAAAATACTCTTCCAGCGTGTAAAGGCGAGCAGATACGTCTTTAAGATTGCCGAACATAGATTCTCCTGTGTTAGTGGCCTCCACTTGTTGAGCCAGCCGGACAAGCGGTTGCTGGCTGCGCATACAAAGAATGTCTCCGTCCCAAAACTCATAGCGCCCTTCCGGTAAACCTTCGAGCGCGCAGTATTCCTCGAGCGTGTAAGGTCGGCGCGTCAGATTTTGTAGTTGAGCCAGCATCACGAATCCTCAGAGCATCTCTTCGGTTTCTTCCCGATAAATTTTCAGCTTGTTATGCAGCGTCTTGAGACTGACCTGCAACAGTTCTGCCGCGCGGGTTTTGTTGTTTTTAGTTTTGATGAGCGTTTTGAGAATGAGTTGGCGTTCGGCTTCTTCGAGTGCGATGCCGACGGGCAGGGTGATGGTGTCTTCGACCTTGAGTTGCGTGCTTTCAGAAAAGAGCGAGGGCAAGTGATGCTTTTCGATTTGTTGTTTGTCGCACACGATGACGGCGTGTTCGAGTACGTTGCGCAATTCGCGTACGTTGCCCGGCCAGGGATGACGCGCGAAAAGTTCGAGTACGTCGTTGGCAATGACGCGCGCCGGGCGGTCGTGGCGACGGCTGAGTTCGAGCGTTAAGTGTTCGGCGAGCAGCGGCAGGTCGTCGCGGCGTTCGCGCAGGGCGGGCAGCTTGATGTGGATCACGTTGAGGCGATAGAGCAGGTCTTCGCGGAATTCGCCTTTGCGGACGGCTTCGAGCGGGTCTTTATTCGTAGCGGCCAAGACGCGCACGTCAATCGCCACTTCCTTGCTGCCGCCGAGGCGACGCACTTTGCGGTCTTCCAACACGCGTAACAATTTGGCTTGCAACATCACGGGCATCTCGGCGATTTCGTCGAGAAACAACGTACCGTTGCTGGCGAGTTCAAAGCACCCGTCACGGCGCGCGATGGCACCGGTGAACGCACCGCGTTCGTGGCCGAACAACTCAGATTCCATCAGCGATTCGGGAATCGCCGAACAGTTGATCGG
>JABFSD010000997.1 GCA_013140935.1 Acidobacteriota bacterium | reverse complement strand
CGGAATCGGAGGCTTTAGCCGACTTGCAAGTCGGCTAAAGCCTCCGATTCCGCCTAAAGGCGGTACTCTAAACGATGCGCCCAAACCATCAAGTTATTTTTTAACAAAGCCTAACCAACACAAAATAATCAGCAGGATAAAGGTAATCTTCCCCTTCGTTACCAATCACCCGCATATAGCTCGATCTGGCTGCGCTTTCGTGAGGAATCACCTTATAAATCCTGCGAGGAGTCAATAAGTCGGGATCGTCGGTAGTAACGCAAACCGCCAACTGCGTATTTAATTCTTTGTCCAGTTTATCAGCAGTGATTTTGTCCATCACCCTATACGTTCTCAACCCTCTCTGTTACCAGCACCTACTTCACGTTGATCGTCACAGGATTCGCATTTTGATTATCTACGCGCAACACCACATTCAGATTGCCGCGTCCGGCGAACGAATGCGCGAGGCGCACGTTGGCTTGATCGAGTCCGGTGAGTCCCTGCGGCCCGGCGTAAATCACTTCGGCGTTTTGTCCGCCGATGGTGCAAGTCGAAACCAGCGCGGCTTTGAATCCCGTGCCGAAAAGCGTGAGAAAGAGTTGGTCTTCGGCGGGACCTAAATCTATCGGCAGGGCTTCGAACTTGCGCGTCATCTCGTTGTAACGTGCGAGCGGTTCATAAATCTGCGCGCCGTTGGGTTTGAAGCGCAACAACAACGCTGCCGCTACTCCAGAGCCATCGGCATTCGCGGCGAACAAGCCGGGAGCCGTGCGCGCAATCGCGACCGTGCCCGTCGCAATCGTGCTGTTTTGCAAACGCAAGTTTATTGTCGCATTGCCCAAGCCGGTTTTCGGCGGCACTAAGAAATTGATTTGTCCGGGCGAGACGAAAAACAGCGGCGCATCGCGTTCGACGCCGGCGGCATCGCGGATGCGCACCTGCGCCTCAGCCAAGGTTGTAGGCAGCGGCACGCTCGCCCCCGCAGCGGTCACATTCGTCATGTTCACGCCGAACAACGACGCCATCGAATCGGGCGCAAGCGGCGCGCTCAAAAAGTAACTGGCCGATGACACCGCAACGACGGCAGGCAAAGTCGCCGCCGGCGCAAGCGTCACCGTCCGCGTATAAATCGAATCGCCCACGTCACGTCCATCGTTGTTGCCCGCGTTGACGGCGAAATAAAAAGTGATGCGGCAAACGTTGGCGAGCGGCGCTTTCCAGCGAAGCGCCCAGGTCGTGATGCTCAACCCCGTAGGCTCAGCGCCCTGAAACGTATGTTGAATGTAACTGCGCCCTGCCCATGCGCCGGCGGTTTCCGTCACCACTTGCGTACGCTCGCGGTCGGTCACGATCCACTGTCCGGCAGGCCGTCCCAGTTCATCGAGCGCCGTCCCCTGAAAGCCGAACTTGTGGCGCTCTAACTGCTCGGCGGAAATCGTGATTTGCACTTCCTGATTGGGACTATAAAAGGCGGGCGTGACGGCGACCGCCACGGTGCCGTCATCGGAATTGAGTCCGCCGTTGTGGCAACTCGTGCAGTTCGTTTCAGCGGGAAAGGTGCCGCGCACGGGCGCTCCCGTGTTCGACAACGGGGGGCCCGACAAGCGCGCATTGACCGCAGGCCATCGCCACAGCGCCACGCCCAACAACACCGCACTCAACACAAAAACTTTTGCAAAACGAATCAACTTCATCCGTGTTCTTCTTTCTATCGCTAGCTGGCGTTGCGCCCGACGATTCCGTTTTTGCGCCTTGCGACAACAACGCCAATCACGAAGCAATCAGACGATTTCAGTTCACAGCTTCTTTACTCTGTCGCGGCGGCGCGCTGGCGCTGTTGCAACAACAAATTGTTGAATCGCTCTTCCTGTCGTTCGGTGATTTCGCCGATCAGGGTCATCGCCCACCAGGCCGCCAACGCCGTCAGTGCCGAAGCCGTCAACTCAAACCAGCACGCCATCACCCAATCACCCAAATCGCGCGCCTGCCGCGTGTAATGCCACGCCCACGCACGCGACAACAACATTCCCCAAAACAGCACCCACCATTTCACGATCAACGAAGAACTCACCTGTTCAAAGTGCAGCGGTTCCACCAGCGCGGGCAAGCCTTTCGCTAGAACGTCAGGGTCGCTGGTGCGCCAGAGTTCTTTAGCCGACCAATAAGGCACGATGAAATTCGCCAGCGGTACGAACCACGATCCCACCGCCCAACGCGGCGCAATGGCAGGGCGCGTACCCGTAAGCGCCGGCACGTTGACCGACACGTTCCATTGCCAGCGCAAAAACGTGAGCGTACTCAACACGTAATGCGCCATGGTGAAAACCAGCAATAACCCGCTGACAAAGATCACGCCGATCTGTAACTGTCCGCCCGGCAGCGCGCCGATGTCCACTTCGCTGCGCAGCAAGGCGGCGGTTACGGTGTCGGGAAACACCGCGATCAAAACAATCTCGGCGGAATTCAATCCGATGCTCATCAAGCGCGAACCGATGATGCCGCCCAACCAGAACTTCGCCCAGAACGCACTACTGCGTGCCGAGGCATAAAGCCCCGCCAACGACTGCTGGTGGTGTAAAGAAACCGCAGGTTGCATCGTGGGTGGTGAAACGAAACTACGTTGTGGACGCTGTGCATTTTGGCAGGGACGCGCCAATCAGACAATGCGGAGAGTGAGTAAAAAGTGAAAGGTGAAAAGCTTAGAAAGTGAAAAGTGAAAAGTGAAAAGTGAAAAGTGAAAAGTGGCTGAAGCGCCAACGTTGACAGAACAAATCACTTTTCACTTTTCACTTTTCACTTTTCACTTTTCACTTTCTGAGCTTTTCACTCGTTCTGGTTGCGCATGAAATCAGCCGTTTGCATAAACGAACGCTGCAACTGTTCGCGCAAGCTCGCGTCAGGCACCAGTTCTTCGAGTGCTTTGAACATGCACCACAGCCATTGATCGCGTTCCGAAGTACCAATCGCAAACGGCGCGTGGCGCATGCGCAAGCGCGGATGTCCGAACCGCTCGATATACAACGGCGGCCCGCCCATCCAACCGACCAGAAACCAATAGAGCTTGTTACGCGATTCCGTCAGGTCGGCGGGGTGCAACGCGCGAATGCCGCGCGCCGCTGCTTCCTGATCCATCAGGTCGTAAAAGCGATCTACGAGTTGTCTGATCACCGGCTCGCCGCCGATGCGCTCGAAATGCGAGACGGACGGCGCGTTCTCTATGGTCTGCAATACAAGTTCCTCAGTCTGTTGATTTTGTTTGGCGCAAAAACCCGCACATAAAAATATAAAGCGTCGTTGACTGCAACCCCGCACATTTTTTTTCGCGGTTGTCTCACCTTTGGCCTTGTGAGATTCTGCGGGCGCTTCATCTCAAGGAGCACTCGTTTTATGACTCTTTCACAACAATTCGCACCTTTCGATCAACGCAAGACCACGCTCGACAACGGCCTGGTCATCTTGACAGAAACCGTACCACACACGCGCGCCGTCAGCTTCGGCGTCTTCTTGCGCACCGGTTCGCGTTTCGAGCGCGCCGAACAAAACGGCCTGACGCATTTTATCGAACACGCCGTTTTCAAAGGCACGCGCCGCCGTTCGGCGCTGCAAATCGCCAACGAAGCCGATGCGCTGGGCGGCAATCTCAACGCTTACACCAGCCGCGAGAGCGTCGGCTTTCACAATGACGTAGTTGATACCGATCTGCCCAAAGCCTTTGAGCTATTGACCGAACTCGTCTTGCAACCGGCTTTCGACCCTGTCGAACTTGACAAAGAACGCAACGTCATTCTCGAAGAAATCAAGATGACTGAAGACACGCCGGACGACGTGTTGTTTGATATTTTCACCGAAAACTTTTACGCCCAGCATCCGCTCGGACGCCGCATTCTCGGCACGTCAGATACGCTGACGACTTTCAAAGACGCACGGCTGACGGAGTATTACGAATCGCTTTTCAGCCCTGCCAATCTCGTTGTCGCCGCCGCCGGAAATCTCGCGCACGACCAAATCATTGAACTCACGGCCAAAACTTTCGGCGCATTGCCCAAACACACTGCGGCAGTTCCGCAACCCGCGCCTGCTCCCATCGCGCATCTCACCTTTCACCC
>JABFSD010000966.1 GCA_013140935.1 Acidobacteriota bacterium | reverse complement strand
AAAGATTATGTCGCGTGTTGTGGCATTGTTATTTCGATCCGACCGAACCTTCGCAACTGGCGATTGCCGAGTTAGTAGGGGTTTCTGATTCTTCGGTCGGCGATTATCGCCGCAAGGTTGAGTATGAAATGCGGCAGATGCGGTTGTCGTTCGCCCAGGTGGCGCACTTTACCGATGCGTTGCGCGAAGAGTTGCGCGTGCGTTTATTCAGTGGGCGAGTCAGTCAGGAGCCGGTTGGCAAGCCGGTCAGGGCGCGCGAGATCGAAGTTCCTGCGGCCAGTTTTACGACGTTGTTGCCGTTGCTGGTCGTGCCCGCTACGCCGCATCGGTTCGATTACGCGATGGCTTGAATATGAGGTCGCAAGCGGCGGTGGTGATTTCTAATCCGCAATCCTTCCAGAAAACAGGCGGAATGGCTTGATTGCGCAAGACGCGAAAGCTATGATGCGCGCCGTCTCAACGACATTAAGCGGAATCCTAAGTATTCTGTGCCGGGTGATCGCACCCCCCCACCAAGGTATAGAGCAAGCTCGACAAGTGGCGACACAAGCAAAGCCGTAATCAGGTTATTGATTGTGTGTGTTTACATTCTCAATGTTATTCATTTCGTCCGGCTTGTGGGGTGTTCGAGGCAGTATCAAGTAACCAACAAGTTGTGTTTCATCTGATAGTCGTCGTCGCAGGCGAAAGTTATTTCGACGAACGCGGCGATGTGTCAGGCTGCACGGTAGCGGACTCCCACCCGCGCGCGCATAGCGGCAGGCAAAGTCAGAGGAAACCTTTATCAGCGTTGTCTTCAAATGGTAATGCGTGCGGGAGTCGGTGAATGGCGCAGGCGGAAGGCAAGCATCGTTATCCAACGCTCTGTCACCCGAGAGCAATCACAATGAGTAAAGAAAATCTTGTCACCAATGCTTTGACTGTGGACGTAGAGGACTATTTTCAGGTCGAAGCATTTGCGGATATCGTTCCGCCCGAAGACTGGGAAAAGTGGGAGTCCCGAGTCGAATTCAGCACACGCCGTTTGATGGATGTGTTCGCACAGCATCAGGCGCGCGCTACGTTTTTCGTCGTCGGCTGGATTGCCGAACGTTACCCGCAAATGGTGCGCGATATGGTGGCGGCGGGCCACGAAGTCGCGTGTCATGGCTACGGGCATCGTTTCATCGGACATCAAACTTACGATGAATTTCGAGCTGACATCCGTCGCGCCAAAAACATTCTCGAAGACCTGATCGGCGAAGAAGTCGAAGGCTATCGCGCGCCGACTTATTCCATCACGGCGCAATCGCTGTGGGCGCTCGACATCCTGATCGAAGAAGGCTTCCGTTACGATTCCTCGATTTTCCCGATTCATCACGACCGTTATGGCATTCCCACCGCCGAGCGCTTTCCGCACATGCTGCGGCGCGCGGCGGGCGAGCTAATGGAATTCCCCCCCTCTACCGTACGTGTCGGCGGGCAAAACCTGCCGATGGTGGGCGGCGGATATTTCCGTTTTCTGCCTTACCGCTGGTTCCGTTGGGGGTTCAACCATCTAAATCGGGTGGAACGCCAGGCGGCCGTGTTTATGGTGCATGCTTGGGAAGTGGATCCCGATCAACCTGTGATCCCCGGATCGCAGCTCAGCATCTGGCGTCATCGTTTCAATTTGCATAAAACCGAAGCGCGCTTGCATCGGTTGTTGAGCGATTTTCGGTTTTCGACAATGCGCGAAGTTTTGCAATTACGCGAACGTCCGATGGCTTTGCACGAACCGGTGTTAATTGGTTCTGGTCCTGTTTACGTTCACGACTAACGCAAGCCTGTCAGTCTCACGCCGGATTTTCCCACTGACCTGAGCGTGTAACGTAAACCTTGTGCCACTTGTCGTTGATGAGTGGCAACGCCCCTTTCGATTGCGTCCCCTCATACATTATCTTGTCGTTCGATCAACGCATGAAAGACTTTGGTGTCCTTACCGTATCCGATTCGCCCGTCGTGTCTGCGCCGCCTGCGCTTCCGCAGGTCAAGCTCTGCGCCGTGGCTGACGCCGCGCGTTGGGATGCTTACGTCAAGGCGACGCCGGCTGCGACGTTTTGCCATTTGACGGGATGGCGCAACGTTATCGCGCGCACCTGGGGACATAAAGACCACAGCCTTTATGCCGAACGTCACGGACGCATCGTCGGTGTATTGCCGTTGATGCACGTCAAAAGCCCTTTATTTGGTTCGATGTTGATCTCGACGCCGAACGCTGTGTATGGCGGTGTGATAGCCGATGATGCGGTGGCCGATCGCGCTTTGCTCGAAACCGCTGCGCAACTCGCACGAGAATTAAACGTAGACTTTCTCGAATTGCGCGACACGGCGGCGGCGAACGCAGGGTTTGAAGAAACGGCTTATCGTGATTACCACCTGCAAGATCAGCTTTATGTGACTTTCGATCATCCGATCACGACGGATGAAGAAGCCTTGTTGAAAACCTTTCCGCGCGATACGCGACGGATGATTCGTCAGGGACCGAAGCATAACTTAACGGCGACGGTGGAAGGCGCGAACGCGCTCAATGAGTTTTATGAGGTTTACGCAACGAGCGTACATCACCTCGGCACACCGGTTTTTCCCAAACGTCTTTTCGCCGAATTTTTGCGTGAGTTTCCGAATGAGTGCGACATTCTGGTAATTCGTCAGGACGGACGTTTTGCAGGCGCGGTGTTGAGCTTCTATTTCCGCGACACAGTGATGCCTTATTACGCCGGAGCTTATGCCGAGTTTTATCGCACGGGTATCAACAACTTTATGTATTCCGAGCTGATGCGGCTCAGTGCCGAACGCGGTTACACGCGCTTTGATTTCGGGCGCAGCAAACGCGGCACGGGCGCGTATGAATTCAAACGCGGTTGGGGGATGAGCGAACACGTGCTGCCTTATCGCACGTTGCTGGTGCGCGCGCAGTCATTGCCGAATCTCAATCCGACCAATCCGAAATATAAGTTCATGATCGAAACCTGGAAGCGCTTGCCCCTCGCGCTGACCAAGTTAATCGGCCCTCCGCTCGTCAAGTATTTGCCCTGAAACGAGGTGTGCATAGGCATGCGCACTTAGGTGCGGAGTGCCAGTAACGTTTCAAAATCCGTTCCACTTGCAAGACGGATTTCAACCCCCTCTTTTCTCACAACCCCCGCAACGAAACCGGCAAATTGAAACAGGAACAGGTGCATGGCAGCGGTGTGTCTGGTCGTAATTAAAACAGCGGGCGCAAGCCTTTCGTTAAAGCGAAATGGGCGTAGTAGTATTCGGACAAGAAGCCTTGTTGGCTAGCTTTGCATGAAAATTTTATTTCTCGCACACCGCATCCCTTATCCACCGAACAAAGGCGACAAGATTCGTTCCTTTCACGAACTGCGCGCGCTGACCGAACGCGGCCATGAGGTTCATTTATTGGCCTTCGCCGACGATCCGCGCGATATGGGTTATCAGGTTGATCTGGCGAAAATCTGCACGCACGTAGAGATACTGCCCTTGCGTCGCAGCAAGGCGAATGTGAAAGCCATGCTGACGCTATTTAGTGCGCGCCCGTTGTCATTGGGTTTTTACGACCAGCGACGCATGCGACGCGCCGTAGCGCAACAGTGCGAGCAGCATCGGTTTGATGCGGTCTTCGTGTTTTCTTCGACGATGGCGCAATACGTTCCGGCAGAACTGGCTTCGCGCACCGTGGTGGATATGGTGGACGTGGATTCCGAAAAGTGGCGCGACTATGCCAATCGCGTGCGCTTCCCGATGGCGCAAGTCTATCGCACCGAATGGCAACGCTTGCGCCGTTATGAACACGAAGTCGTCAAACGTTATGCACACGCCTTGCTGACTACGCCACGCGAAGCGCAACTGCTCGACGACCTAGATGAATTCACGCGCCGCGCCAAGTTACGCACGCTCACCAACGGCGTAGACCTGCAACACTATCGTCCTGAACCCTGGCGCTTGAGCGCGCTCGACAAGCTGCCGACCACTGAGCGGCAATGGTTCGCCGACCGTTCTGCGCCGCGCATTGTTTTCACCGGCGCGATGGATTATTACGCCAACGTCGAAGGCGTGAAGTATTTTGT